>NZ_JBNCAT010000019.1:0-54773 GCF_049808495.1 Acinetobacter sp. G11 | reverse complement strand
TGAATATATTGCAGAAATCACTCAACGTTTGAATCATCGCCCAAGAAAAAGACTCGGCTTTAAAAGTCCGAGTCAGGTATTATGGCAACAACATGGTGTTGCACTTCAAATGCTAATCTAAGAAATATAAAAAATGTCGAATTTTTAAAGTGATTTATTTATGATCAAGTCAAAATATCAAGAAAATCATCTGGGAAATAACATAAACCTGACCTTTGGGGTTTCAGCATTTATGATGAGGTATCTCGATAAAATAAGTAAGCATTGATTATTTTTATTTGCCTATCAAAAAAGCCCCTAAATTAGAGTAATGCTGATCAGTTAAGGAGTTTAGAAATAAACTCCTTAATTTTTAGTAATTCATGGCGGAGTCTTACCTTTTTAAATCAAACTCTTGCAGCTCATTTGTTACTTTGGTTTCGCCCTGAGAAGCACTGCTTCGTAAGAGCAAAGGCATCTTGCGGAGCAATGCTCCTCACCGCAAAACTCGTCAGCCACTATCAACTAACAAATTTATCGCAGAAACAATCATTTTTTAATGTAGTCCTGCCTCAAACAGTTGCGGATGACTTTCCCACATATCAAATACAGTAATGAATTTAAAAAAGAAAATGCCAGTCAATTTCTTAACTGACTGGCATTACTAAATTAGAGGCTATTTATTTAAAAATTAGAGATAATTGCCTTCACGTTCTGGCTGATACAACACTTTTTCAATTTTCACTTTCATTAAATGACCATCTGGCTGTGGCCATTCAATTTCGTGACCTTCAGCCAATCCTAAAATTGCTGCACCGACGGGCGCAAGTACATTCACCTGCCCTTTCTCGCCCAAAAAATCATGCGGGTAAACCAGGGTAATCGTGGTCGGTTCATTCGCAGGGGCAATAGTAATCGATACCCGTGCATTCATTGTCACCACGTTTGCCGGCATATCCTGCGGAGCTACCACTTGGGCACGTGCCAGCTCATCTTCAAGATGCTGCATGGTTGGCGTCAATTTAGATTGATGCTCAAGCATCGTTTCCAAACGATCAAGATCTTGTTGCGAAATCACAATGATAGGTCTTTGCATATTCAACATCCTCTTTTTTTAAACTTTTCTTTCATTCAGCAACAATAAGTCTATTTACACAGTTGATTTAAAATTTATTTCAAGTATACATGTGTATATAAATAATTACTTTACAAGAATAATACGATGTCTCTTACTGAACTCCATTCAGCAGCTGAACTCGGCTCTCACAATTTTATGCAGCATATTCGCAGCCACTTTGAAATGCCGGAACACCAACATGAATTTTATATTGCTTCCGCACTTAAAACCGTTAATTTTGATGGCACATTTGCCAGTTTTGAACGACTGGATCAACTGTTTACCGCATTTAAAAAACAGATAGGTACACAAGCCACAGATTTTATTGAAGATCCCCTAAAATTAAATACCGTCTACCTGATTTGCAGTTATATCGGGCAATTTATCAGTCAAAAATTGGGTATCAATGAAAAATGGCAAAGCTTTGCAGAGCTGCAAGCCCATTTCATAAAATTCCTTGATCGTCCCAATAACTTTGTACATAGCTATGCGCTCAATTGCAATGATCAAATTATTCTGCCCCTGCATTATGTGGCAAAGCATTTCTGTGAAAATGATTTACCACTGAGCATCAGCCAGGAAATTGAAGCCATTATTCTGAATTATCAAATTACCTTTGCAGATAAATGTCATAAATTTACTGAACAAATGCACGATTTACAAAGCATGTATTTCAAGGGTTATCCGCTGTTTTGTGGTTCTGCTTTTCAGAATCTGGTGCAGATTTCCGATTTGGATCATAGCCTGTCCAGCCTGGATCGCCTAGATGATCTCATGCGTGAAATTCGCCAGAACTATATGGTTTCAATCGATAAATTTTTAGAAGATGACGCCCATTTTTTCTTTATTCTGTTTTTATCCGCTTATGTTGGGCAAGTCATTGCCGAGCAAGCTGGAACTTCGCTACGCTGGTTCGCGCCGGAACAAGTCAGCCAGATGCTCGGGCAACACATCCCGAATGCGTTAACCACCTGCCGGATTGCGCAGATTAATGCTTCCATTTTTTGTGTGACCCAGCATATTTGCCAGTTTCTATTTGAACCTGTCCTTCCCGAATCCAGCAAACAATACGTTTTGAATGCCTTGCAAAGCATTAAAGCCAGCAGCAATCCTATTTATTTGGCTGAAGATACGCAAAAGACCAATAGCAATTTACAGCAATCCCCATTTTATGAGGCTTTATATCATGCCGGTCAGCTGACCCAATTTTTATTGCTGCATATTCATGGGGTGGTTCCACGCACTTCTTCCGAGCAGAGCCTGACACCCACCAGTTATCCACCGGGCAATACCTTTTTTAGCCATATGGAGGGACCGGATGGCCCCTTAAGACAACTGGATATCAATGCTGAACAACACCCCTATAATGTGTTGGGTTATGAGATGTATGCCTGTCTCCCGCATGTGCGAACCGATGCCATTTCCCTGCATGTCCGTAACTATGGCGAACAGCATATGAACATCCATTTGGTCATCCCTTTTTTCCAGGTGTTTGACTATCGTGGTTTTTGCATTTTGCAGCCCTATTTTCTCAGTAGCGATGCCATCACCAGTAAAAATTTACCCGAGATTTATCATGCCATGGGGGCATTTTTTAAAGGCATTCAAGACAGCGAACGAAACCGCCCGGCAGCGTCACAAACCTGGGCGCAATATTACAAGCCGAGCAAGCTCCCTTATCCAAAGGCGATGCAACAAAATATTCCCCAACGGGTGTCATAAAAATATAAAAAAAGCCTCCATTCAGGAGGCTTTTTTTAAGTTAGAAACTTATTTTGCGTAAACAGGGAATTTCGCGCAAACAGCAGCAACTTTTTCTTTAACAGTAGCGATCACAGCTTCATCACCTTTGCTGTCCAGGATGTCAGCGATCCAGCCAGCAAGTTCACGTACTTCTGCTTCGCCGAAACCACGCGTTGTAACTGCTGGAGTACCAATACGGATACCAGAAGTCACGAATGGAGAACGCGGGTCGTTAGGTACAGAGTTTTTGTTCACAGTGATGTGAGCAGCACCTAACCAAGCGTCAGCATCTTTACCTGTAATGTCTTGTTTGATTAAAGACAACAAGAACAGGTGGTTTTTCGTACCGCCAGAAACAACGTCATAACCACGAGCGATTAATACTTCAGCCATGGCTTGAGCATTTTTAACTACTTGTTGTTGGTAAGTTTTGTATTCAGGTGCCATTGCTTCTTTAAAGCAGATTGCTTTAGCAGCTACAGCGTGAACCAATGGACCACCTTGGTTACCCGGGAATACAGCTGACTGTAATTTTTTCTCGATTTCTTCGTTTGCTTTTGCAAGGATTAAACCTGAACGCGGGCCACGAAGTGTTTTGTGAGTTGTCGTTGTTGTTACGTCAGCAATTTGAACTGGGCTTGGGTAAACGCCAGCAGCAACCAGACCTGCTACGTGAGCCATATCGACAAACAGATAAGCGCCAACTTTGTCCGCGATGTCACGGAAACGTTGCCAATCAACAACTTGGCTGTAAGCAGAGAAGCCAGCAACGATCATGCGTGGCTTGTGCTCGATTGCTAAACGCTCAACTTCTTCGTAGTCAATTTCGCCAGTTTCAGGGTTTAGACCGTATTGAACTGCGTTATAAGTCTTACCAGAGAAGCTTACTTTTGCACCGTGAGTCAAGTGACCACCGTGAGCCAGGCTCATACCCAAAACGGTGTCGCCCGGGTTAAGAAGCGCTAAGTAAACTGCAGAGTTTGCTTGAGAACCAGCATGCGGTTGAACGTTAGCGTAATCTGCACCAAAAAGTTCTTTAGCACGGTCAATTGCCAATTGTTCAATAACATCTACATATTCACAACCGCCATAATAGCGTTTGCCTGGGTAGCCTTCTGCATATTTGTTAGTGAGTTTTGATCCTTGCGCTTCCATCACTGCTGGTGAGCAATAGTTTTCAGAAGCAATCAACTCGATGTGCGCTTCTTGGCGAGCATCTTCGTTAGCGATTGCTTGAGCAATTTCCGGGTCAAATTCAGCAATAGAGATATTGGCAAACATTAGCGAGGTCCTATTAAATTAGGGCTTTTAAGCCGTGCTAAGATTGGCGCGTATTGTAGCATGAAGTTTATAAATGTTGAGAATGAACTTTACTCAGTTTGAAATAAAAATGCTCATGATTTAAAAAACATGAGCATAGATAATCAAAACAAGTTACTGAATTGGCATTAAAGATTTTACATCTGCAATAATATTAGGAATATTCGA
The DNA here is from genome assembly GCF_049808495.1 of Acinetobacter sp. G11. Classification (NCBI taxonomy): domain Bacteria; kingdom Pseudomonadati; phylum Pseudomonadota; class Gammaproteobacteria; order Moraxellales; family Moraxellaceae; genus Acinetobacter; species Acinetobacter sp. G11. The sequence goes on along the minus strand of NZ_JBNCAT010000019.1, from coordinate 50,446 downwards.
AGTATAGGCAGTTGAATGATTCCAGGCTAAGTCATATTCCAGAACGATATTAGTCGTTCCAAGTTTCGTTGCATTGGTAATAAGGTCAGCTGTCGCATTTGCTGGAACAGTCGTATCCGATCCACCCTGATAGATTTTCACTGGTGTCGTAACTTTTACAGATAAGGGCTGAGAAGTGCTATTCAAAAAGGTTGAAATTGCAGGTACTTGCATAAAATTACTTTGGGTTAAATAACCAGACAATGAAGTATTGGCGGCAGTTGCCATTTTAGTATTAAAATCTATTCCTAAGGGTTCTGAACAGATTGTCTCAGCTTGAGCGGCTATTGTTGCTGCATTGGTTTCAAAGACTTGAGCATAGGTCGGTGATGCGGATTGACCCTGCATTCCCGCAGTAATCAGCGCGGCATAGGTATTTAAAGATGCCAGGGTAGGGACTTGATCTTTGAGGGGTAAATTCGCTACAAGCTGTTTTCCCGTATTAAAAATTGTTTGTAAATTAGATGCAGGTGCAACGGCAACAGCTCCTTTATAGTCAAGATTTGCACGCGAAGCATATTGAGCGGCGCCTAGTGCTGCATGTCCGCCTTGTGAGTGCCCTACTGCCATCCATTGATTCGATACTTTTACCCCCAAATAATGACGTGCAGCGACAACTGCATCAGTAATTGAATAAGCCTCGCTTTTTAAATTCAGGAAAGGATGAAACTCATTGCCACTTGGCTCGCCCAGGCCTTCATAATCGGGAGCCACCACCACATACCCTGCACTTAAAAGTTGAGTAATCATCCCTTCAATCTCTACCTTCAGTTTACTTCGACTCGGTGCACATTGATCTGCCACACCAGTCGTACCATGCGCCCAAACCACAATTGGCCAGCCTTCTACAGGTGCCGCTGTTTTCGGTGTAATGACCAGTGACGTCGCTTGAACTTCCTGACCATTAACCCCCAGCATTTTATAAGTCATCACCAGGCTTTCACCTGCTACGCTGGTCATATTTGTTTCGGTATAGGCTTCGGTTCTTACCACAGGATCAGCAATGTTATTCAGCGGAATAGAAGGTTCAGGCTGAACAATGACGCCGCCATTATCCTCACCCCCAGTTCCATTGCCCGCTCCATTGTCAACTCCAGTTCCATTACCAGAACCAGATGCGCTCTCATCTCCACTTCCCCCCCCACCGCAGGCGGTAAGCAAAAAGGCACTGCTGATTAACACCGTTAATAATGTTTTTTTCATTTTTGCATTTCCTTATATATTGTTATTTTGATGATTGAGGTAATCATGAATACAAACTATTACCTTTATTTAATATTTGAACAATGTGATTTAACATCAAATAAAAAATATAAAAAAAGACTGAATTGCTATTAATATAAATAAATGATTTTTATAAATTTTATTTTTATGGGTTTACAAATATCAAACACTATTAATTTAACAAAATATGTCTGCTGTTATTTGTCCAATTCCAGGCTTGCATGAGATCAGGCTGTAAATGTTTAAAAAGAAAAATAGTGAACAAAATGGTCCCTTCTTATGCAGCCTCGATGACCGATCAACAAAAAATGACCGCTCAGAAGTTGTTATCTCAGTTGCAGCGTTCAGATTATTGAAGTCATTAAAGATCACTCAAAGGCCATGTTGACCATTTCTGAAATCAACCCTGATCCAGAACAGGGATTACTCAGATATCCCTATAGCACTTACATTTCGCGTGATATTTTCAAAGCAGTGCATTTAACCAGCATTTCGCTACAGAAATCATCATGAATGGGCAAAAGACTGTATTTTCAGTTTGTACCGGTATCTTTGAAAATGCTAAATTTACCCAAACGATCGCAACGGTTATGGACCTGTCATGCAAGCAATTATTCTCGATACCGAAACCCATACTTTAAATGGACAGCCGATTGAGATTGCTTATGCGCCGATCCAAATCCATGACAGCAAACTTTCCTTAGATAAGAGCGAAATTTTCGACCAGCTTTATAGTGTCGATGAACCGATTTCTTATGCCGCCATGGCGGTGCACCATATTCTGGAATCCGAGCTGGTTGGTCAGCCTCACTACACGACTTTCAGCCTTCCACAGGAAACCACGTATATTATTGGCCACAATATTGATTATGATATTCGTGCCATTGAGAAATGCGGTGTAGATACCAGCAAGATCAAAGCCATTTGTACCCTTGCCCTTGCGCGTTTAGTCTGGCCAGATGCCGAAGCTCATAATATTTCTGCCCTTATTTATATGATCAGCAAAGGCAGTGAAAAAGCCCGTGAAATGATTAAAAAAGCGCATCGTGCCGATATGGATATTATTTTAACCGCCAATATTTTGATGCATGAAATCCATCATTTAAACATTCAAAACATTGAAGAGCTTTATCTGGCATCGGAAGACGCACGTATCCCTCGTACGATTAATTTCGGCAAACACAGGGGTACAGCGATAGCAGATTTACCGGCAGATTATATGCAGTGGCTGCTTCGTCAGGATGATCTGGACCCTTATTTGCGCAAGGCTCTCGAGAAAGCCAATATTTTAACGCTGTAATATTATGATTTGTAATATGATTTAAATAATACTGTCATTATTAATACTTACAATCGGCCTTAGTTTACCGTAGGGATAAATTAAGGCATGAATCAATATCATAAAACTGATTTAGGCATTGAAAGTTTAAAACAACGTTCTCTCAATCTGAATGCACGTCAACGCCGGTTGTTACTGCTGATCGGCACCGATGATTTTGACCTGCTTGCTGAACAATTCAAGCGTCGTATCGCGCCACCCGAATTACTTGAACAATTACTGGAAATGGGATTAATCGCCCAGCAAGCGAGCCCATCCATTGAAACTCCACTTACATCAAGTACCCTGAATACCGAAATTGAAGCCAGCCTTGCGCTGCAAAACACTCAACTTAAGGATCACTCTGCCGAAGAGATCTTGGTTCCCGGCGTTTCCCCATCTTCAATCACGGATGAAAAAGCTGAGCCGGCCTCCTATGAAAATGAAATAAAGACAACGCTAGAAGTCATGGACTTTGAACAAGTCAAACAATTCATGGCTCAACTGCTGCAACGGCATTGCGGCTTAATGGCCAAACAGCTGATTAATCGTATTCTGTCTGCCGATGATTTACGCAGTTTAAAACTGTGTCAAATGCAATGGATTACCACCTTACAGGAAAGTCGCATGACACCCCAGGAATTAAATAAATACCTTAACCAGATCAATTTTTCGCTCCAGAAACATCTGAGCTGATCAGGCTTAAGAGCTTTTTTATGTTTCATTATTTATTTAAGGTCTTAACCATTAAGAGGATATTTATTTTTATAATTATAAAACAATAAGATTGGATTTATTCAACCACAGTCAGATTAAACCAGAACCCATGGCCTGATTCTAAATACGACCTAAGCTGAATGGCAAATAATTGCTAAAAGCCCAATATAGTCAATATTTCAGGGGAATTCATGATGACGTCCTTACATTATTTAGAATTTCATCCAGCAGACAATCCTATGCACTTAAAAAAAGTAGGTAACTGGGTACTGACATTTTTAAGTCCGAAAGAGAATCTGAATCATATTCAACTTGCCATTACCAGTGTATTGCCCCGTCAGGTCAGCGAAAACCTGCAACCCCTTCGGGTCATTATTGATCAAACAGACGTTGAAAATCGCTGGTCAATCCAGCAAATCATCTGTTACAACAGTACGCAAGGCAAGGATGAAATATTCAGTTGTGATGATGGCATTGGAATCAAAGTCATAGAAAACATCATACAGGAATTTAATAAATATGATGTCGAGCTCAGTTTAATTTAAGCCTTCATCTTTTATTCCATTCACTAATATTTTCCAATCGTATTGTTACTATTTTATAAAAACTCACCTTTAACGGTCAGTTTTTATCTTTTATCCATAATTTAGAATAAGTTTTATCAGACTTCTTTCATAAATTCCCTTTATTTCTCTCTCTTGGAAAAAAATAAAGAGGGTATGAACAATGATGAAAGAAGTCTATTATATATACATTATTCAATTATACGATAAATACTTGCGGAAATCCGGCTTTCAAAAAGCAGTTCAATACTGGGGCGAATAATTTCCCCATTTACAATGATATGTTCAATCTTTTGAAATAATGATAGTTTATGCAATACTGAATTTTCCGGAATTGCCCGTAATAATGCCTGTACTGCATGAATATTGCTAAATTGGTCTTTAACCTTCACCTCTATTAATTGGCTCATATTATTCTCTGCTCTCTTTATTTAACTAAACTTTTTATAACATATATTTGATTTATCCATAATTTAGAGATGTTAGATTTTTTGGCAATGTAATTTTTTATAACTCAATAAATGATATCTACTTTAAATATTCCAGTTAAGCTTTCTAAACTTCAATAATAAACTCTGTAGACCACCTTCAGTAATCTAAAATAAGTTCTGCAATTGGGGCCATCCGCAAAACATTTTTTTAACATAAAAAATAAGAAAGCCCGCATTGCTGCGGGCTTTTATGTTGGAAGGCTAGTGCTGATTTTTTGCTTCAACCCGAAGGTTGCAAGCTCAACAAGCTGTCATTGATCCGTCCAACCACTTTGTAGCGTCTCTCGACCTACTGTATTTTTAATATAAAACTCGAAAATGAAATAGGCAACCCTGACCAACATTTATACACAACAATCTAAAGAAACTATTATTGTATATTTTATAAATACTTGAATAATGGATGTCGTCTCAATATCAGCGCTTAAATTTCCATAAAACCTTAAAATAAGGCTCATATTTAATAGTTTGTCTCTGCTATTTTTAACCCACCGACAGTAAATATTTTTTATAATTAAAATCAATAATATAAAATTATTTTTACTTCTTTTTAATCCTACTTTCAACATTTTGCTGTTCGGTTGAGAGAGCTTTTATTGCAGATCACATATGGGGCTTTTATCCATTTTAGTTCTTATTTTAAAGAACAGGACAATAAACTATTTCCGATTCTCATCAACTTTTTAATTAAAAATACGGATCAATTGATCCGTATTTGTTTCATGACTCAAGCTTAAATGCCCATACACATATATTTAATGTCCAGATAGTCTTCAATACCGTATTTGGAACCTTCTCGTCCTGTACCCGATTCTTTAACGCCACCAAAAGGCGCAACTTCTGTAGAAATCAAGCCTTCGTTAATGCCCACCATCCCATATTCTAGCGCTTCACCGACTTTCCAGGCACGGCTTAAGCTTTCGGTATAAATATAGGATGCCAAACCAAACTCAGTGTCGTTGGCCATCTGGACGGCTTCTTCATCTGTACTGAATTGAAAAACCGGTGCAAGCGGTGCGAAAGTTTCATTCCTGGCTACAAGCATGTCTGGTGTGACATGTGACAATACAGTCGGTTCAAAGAAGGTTTGACCTAATTCATGACGTTTACCGCCCACCAGGACTTTCGCCCCTTTCCCGACAGCATCGGCAATGTGCTCTTCGATTTTCTCCACGGCTTTTTCATTAATCAACGGACCCTGTTCCGCGCCTTCTTCAAAGGCAGGTGCAACTTTTAATTCTCGTACGGCAGCCGTTAATTTTTCCAGGAACTGATCATAAATATTGGCGTGTACCAAAATACGGTTACTACATACGCAAGTCTGACCGCTGTTACGGAATTTCGATGCCATGGCCCCTTTCACCGCCCTGTCTAAATCGGCATCTTCAAACACGATAAAGGGTGCATTCCCCCCTAGTTCCATACTGATTTTTTTCATGGTAGACGAACACTGTTTCATCAACAGCTTGCCCACTTGAGTGGAACCGGTGAAGGATACTTTTTTCACGACTGGGTGCGTAGTAAGAACCTCACCAATTTCACGCGAACTGCCTGTCACCACATTCAGCACACCTTTAGGAATACCCGCCTGTTCGGCAAGTACCATCAAGGCAAGCGCAGATAAAGGCGTTTCTGAAGCTGGCTTGATCACCACCGTACAGCCTGCTGCAAGTGCTGGCCCCACTTTACGGGCAATCATGGCATTCGGGAAGTTCCATGGCGTAATTGCGGCAACAACACCCACCGGCTGTTTGATTACCACTAAACGGCGACCCTGTTTATCATGTGGAATGACATCACCATAAGTACGTTTTGCTTCTTCGGCAAACCATTCAATAAAACTGGCACCATACAGGATTTCACCACGACTTTCTGTTAAGGGTTTTCCCTGTTCAGTACTTAAAATCACTGCAAGATCTTCCTGATTGGCCACCATCAGATCAAACCATTTACGCAATAATACTGAACGCTCTTTGGCGGTCATATTTTTCCAGGCATTCAGTGCAGCCTCGGCAGCCTGTACAGCTTGCTCCACTTGTGCAGTGGAAACACTTGGCACCTGTGCAATGGTTTCGCCTGTTGCCGGATTGGTTACAGCAAAGCTTTTGCCATCTGCTGCATCCATCCAAAGCCCATCAATAAAAACTTGTTGTTTCAGCAAATCAGGATTTTTAAGTTGCATCTATATTCTCCTTCATAGACGCCTGGCACGGTACGTTGAGCAGGTGCTACGCCATCTTTAATTTAGCCAGCAATATGTCATCGATTTCATCAGCCGAGGGGATCTACCCTCCCGGAAACGAATTCTATGCCCAAAGCTCAATATTGCCTGGCAAGCTTTTCCAGCTGTTGAAAGAATGCTTGCTGTTTAATCTGCAATATGAATTTTTTAGGATAGCGATGACGTCTTGTCCTTCAGGATATCCCGAATGACCCGGATGTCCAAGCGCGACAGTAAAGTCTGTAGAATCAAACAATATAAAACCCATAATCTGCAACTTTTAAAATTTCGTCTAAATTTCTCCCATCTTTTTTTAGATTTGATTGGTCTGATGGCACAGATTTGCTTATCAGATTCATATAAAAATGGACTAAATTATTCTGCAATAAGGTACATACCAATACAGTCTGCTATTTTGTGAAATTATTTTTTGTTTACAGCCAGGTCTTTCTTAATTCAGCCCACAGAAGTTTCAGCATAGGTACCAATTAAGCCGCTATTCCATTGTTATTTATATGATGTACACAATCACAGCACCCAAAGGTGGATTTCTATCGATGCAAAAAATCTTCCTTGCTATCAGCTAATTTAATAAATAGTTTAATTTTTGATTTTTCTTGTTTATCAATATTAGGTTTGCTCTGCTGATCCCTTGGATTTATTACAGATTTTGACATTTTTTACAGTAACGTAGGATTCGTTAGTTGAATTTGATGGTGATTTTACCGTAAGCAAGTATTGGAATAATGAGAAACCGGCAGACAGAATATAGCCGTATAAAACTATTTCTTTATTATCAATATGTTTAGAGCAAATAAAAAGGCTTGAAGAAAGGAAAATGGTGCGCTCAGCGGGACTCGAACCCACGCCACAGGCTTCGGAGACCTGTACTCTATCCAGTTGAGCTATGAGCGCGCGATGCACATCATAACAAAAAAAACCGTAAGGTAAAGCAACTATCTATAAGTCATCAATTTTTGTGCTTATAGTTTAAGCAATGTTCCAAAATTGCAACAGACAATTCCTGCTTATTTACTTGGTTTATTTAGCAAGATCACTCACAATACTCCTACTATTGACCAGGTGAGAATTTCATGACTGATGCATTGACCTTGAGGGACGTATCCAAAACCTATCGTAACGGTTTTCAAGCACTAAAAGGGATCAACCTAACGGTACCTGAAGGTGAGTTTTATGCCCTCCTTGGTCCAAATGGTGCAGGCAAGTCAACCACCATCAGCATCATTAGCTCACTGACAAAAAAAACCTCCGGTACGGTGGAGATTTTTGGCCATAACCTCGATACCCATCCTTCGGCAGCCAAACAATGCCTGGGGGTCGTGCCACAAGAATTTAACTTTGGTCAGTTTGAAAAAACCTTTGATATTTTGGTGACTCAAGCCGGATATTACGGTATTTCTAAAAAAATTGCAGAAAGCCGGGCTGAAGAATATCTAGAAAAATTAGGCTTATGGGAAAAGCGTGGCATACAGGCACGCATGCTTTCTGGCGGGATGAAACGCCGTTTGATGATTGCCCGTGCCATGATGCATCAACCCCGGCTGCTCATTTTAGATGAACCGACTGCCGGTGTGGATATTGAATTACGTCGTTCCATGTGGGACTTCCTCACTGAAATGAATGAAAAAGGCACATCTATCATTTTAACTACGCATTATTTGGAAGAAGCGGAAATGCTGTGTCGTCGCATCGCGATTATTGACCGCGGCGTGATTAAAGAAGATACCAGCATGAAATCTTTCTTGAATCAGCTGAATGAAGAATCGTTTATCTTCGATTTGGTCGAACCGATTCAACCCATCCATCTGGATATTATTGGCGTGCGTTTTAATTTAATCGACCCCGTGACCTTAGAAGTCACCATGGACAAGGCACATACCTTAAATGAACTGTTCCAGCTTCTGGAAGCGCAAGGCATTCAGGTGCGTAGCATGCGTAACAAGTCGAACCGCCTGGAAGAAATCTTTGTGAAAATGGTGGAAAAAAACCTTGAAGGAGCTGCGCAATGAACTTTAATCAACTCAGTGTTGCGCTCTACACTCTGGTACATAAAGAAGTGCGTCGCTTCATGCGCATCTGGCCACAAACCTTATTACCACCAGCCATTACCATGAGTCTGTATTTCGTGATTTTTGGGAATCTGGTCGGTTCGCGGATTGGCACAATGGGCGGCTTTAGCTACATGCAGTTTATTGTGCCCGGCCTGATTATGATGGCAGTCATCACCAACAGTTATGCCAACGTCTCGTCCAGTTTCTTTAGTGCCAAATTTCAAAAAAGCATTGAAGAACTGATTATGAGTCCCGTTCCTTTACACATGATTCTTTGGGGCTATGTAATTGGTGGGGTCTGTCGCGGCGCCCTGGTCGGCATTATTGTCACAGCCATGAGCCTGTTCTTTACCGACTTATATATCACCAACTGGTTCGTGACTATATATACCGTACTGATTACTTCATTTTTATTTTCACTCGGCGGTTTTATCAATGCCGTGTATGCCAAATCATTTGACGATATTTCAATTATCCCGACTTTTGTACTGACTCCACTGACCTATTTAGGTGGTGTATTCTATGCCATTAGTGCTTTAAGTCCGTTTTGGCAAAATCTCTCTTTAATTAACCCGATCGTATATATGGTCAATGCCTTCCGTTTCGGCATTTTAGGTCATAGCGACGTCAATGTGTCCATTTCATTGACTGTTATTACCTTATGTTGTGCCGTACTGTACGGTATAGCGTACTATTTACTTTCTCGTGGTTCAGGAATGCGTGAATAATGAGTGTAGAACATTCTCTATTAGGTAAAGACACCAATTATCCAACAGAATATCAACCTGATATTCTGTTTCCCATTTCACGTGCCACTGCACGCGAAAAATACGCCCATGTTGAAGGTATTCAGCAAGGCAAAGACTGGTGGCATGTTTTTGAAATTTCCTGGCTCAATGTCGCCGGTATTCCTCAAGTTGCGATTGGCCGTATGACCTTGCCGGCATCTTCACCCAACCTGATCGAATCAAAGTCGCTCAAGCTCTACTTTAATAGTATGAACTTTACCCAGTTCGATTCAAAAGAAGCGTTTATTGCAACCGTTGAAAAAGACTTGTCTGCTGCGGCAGGTGCACCGGTCACGCTGACTTTATTCCAGGCAGATGATCTGGACATTTCCCAGCCTGAAGGCATCTGTATTGATGATTTAAGCCCTGAACGCTTAGAGAACCATCCAGATGCAAGTTTATTAAAATTAGATGCAGAAAATAGTGAAGCCGTTGAAGTACAACTTTATTCACATTTATTACGCAGTAACTGCCCAGTCACCGGTCAGCCCGACTGGGGTACAGTTTTTATACGTTATCAGGGTAAAAAACCTTGTTATCGCAGCATTTTAGCTTATATTATTTCCTACCGTCAGCATAATGGTTTCCATGAACAATGTGTGGAACAGATGTTTGCCGATATCTGGCAAAATCTTGAGCCTGAAAAACTGATGGTATATGCAACGTATACCCGTCGTGGTGGATTAGACATCAACCCTTGCCGTGTATCCGATGCGACATGGATGCCTCGCCCCATTCGTTTGGCGCGACAATAAAATGAAGAATATTGAGGTTTTTTGACATGCCATTTTTTGGTTTTATTCCTTCTGCAGAACTATTAACAAGTATTCAAACCGCTCAGGAAAAGAAAAATTCCAGCGAACCGCTTTACCCTTTACGCGACAAGACCGCATTGCTGATTAATGAAGAAATCATTGATGCCATTTTGACCGAGCTTGTGCGTCGCTTCCCAGCCAGCGATAAACGTGATACTGCTGAAAAACTGGCCGGCTATGTCAAATCAACCGTTGCTGTTTTATTGAAACAGTTACTAGGCAAGGCTTCAAATGATGTGGTCAAGCAATCCATTGAGTTTTCGCAAAAAAGCCTGTTTAAAGATGCAGCGGGTAACTTCCGTGTAGGTGAGCCATTAGATGCAAGCCTGGTCACCAACCTGAAGCATAGTTATGCAGAAATTAAGGCGGGAAATGAAGTCAATAAGGCGGCTTTAACCGAATCATATAAGCAATTTGCAGAAGCGACCGTGCGTCATTTCATGAATGACTTTAATAAGACCCTCGATTTGGGCATGATCAAGCGTAAAGCTGCCGATCTGGGTTCTGCTGCAGTGATTAAAGCCGTTCATATTGCTGTAGAGAAAATCATTCCACATCTCAATAAGGATGAGCTGTTGGTGCTGGCTGAATACCATGACACCCTATTTCATGCTTGAGCACGTTTAAAATTCTCTAAAACCTGGCAATAGCCAGGTTTTTTTATTGCAAAATTTTATTCTCAAATGATGAACAAGCATTACTGTCTTTATCATTATCTATCTGAATCAAATTTACAGATTTACTATGTATATCCGTCATTTCAGAAACAGGACATTCATTACTCTTTGCCCTTCCTCCATTTTTTGCGCATATTTTCTCTCTAAGGAATAATTTCTATATAAACTGATGAAAAAATTAAACCCTGCTGAATTGACTTTTTAGGCTATTTTTTACTGTTTAAATTTTGCTCTCTGTCATCTTTTTTATCGTTTGCAGCGACAATCATCAAGAAAAAAGATCCAGTTGATAAACTTGCATAATGGTTATTGAGCAGAGAGAGTTTCGAATTTTTAAGGAATGAATAGAACATCCGATATTCTTAGCAGATTTCGCTTGCAACTTGGCTTTTTTTCTCGATCTAAGGCAAAACACGATAAGAAAACATTTTTAGTTCACGGGTAAATATTAGATGATTTATTTGCAATCAAGACTCCATTCAACCGGACAAAATGTTCCGATGGTTTTTTAGGCAAACACCCCTTGGCAAAGCAAAATTGCTGCTAAATGTCATATTCTAAGCCTCGATAGAACGTATCATTAAAAACGAAGTAAAAGACCGGCTTTGACTTAACTAAAGCAGACGGATCTTGAATTTGCAGCCTTTCTGTCGAGAACGCAAAGTACAGCTCAGAGAACCGGCCTCAAATACACAGATTTATGCAAAAAATCACGTTCTTTGTCTTTTTTTGTATATGGACTTGTTGATACAGCCTTAGTCAATGCTATCTTAACCGCTTGAAAAATTCCGTTATCTTTCATGAGATGGATTTTCGGTCACTCTATTTGCAATGCCGTCTTTTAACGTCGTGATGTCAATTTGCACACACTGATTATGTTTTTGGAACTTTGAGTAATATGTTAAGTATCAACTTTTATAACAGAATTAAACGTCTTCCTTTACTTCTCGGTGCACTTTCCATCACCAGTTTCTGTCAAGCCAACGATTTTTATAACCACCCAAGCTATAACAGCTTTAAGCAAAAAACCATGCAAACTTATGGCTTGAGTGCAGAACAGGTCGATTGGGCCATGAATGGCTCGAAAAACCTGCCTAATATTATCAATATCATGAACCGCCCTGGCGAAAGTAAGCCCTGGTACGAATATAAAACCAATTTTATGGCGGAAAGCACCATTCAGCGTGGCGTACGCTTCAAAACCCAATATGCCGACACCTTAAACCGTGCTGAACAACAGTTTGGGGTACCGCAATCGATCATTTTAGGGATTTTAGGGGTAGAAACCGGTTTTGGTGCCAACAAAGGAAATTTCATCACCCGTGATGCCTTGGCAACCTTAGGCTTCGGCTATGAGCGACGTGCCCAGTATTTCCAGGATGAACTCGCTGCACTGATTGCATGGACTTACAAAGACGGGGTGCCTGCCAGCTCGGTAGTAGGCTCCTATGCTGGAGCGATTGGTTATCCTCAATTCATGCCAAGCAACATTAGCAAATTGGGTGTGGACTATGATGGCAATGGACACATTGACTTAAGAAATTCTGCCGTAGATGCCATTGGCTCTATTGCCAACTATTTAGCCCAACACGGATGGCAACGCAATCAGCCTGTCGGCTTTGCTGCCCGCTATACCGGTAACACTCCCGCCTCTATTATTGCCAAAGATCTGGAACAGCCGACTCCGTATGGCGCGTTAAAAAATCAAGGCATCACACCAATCAATCCGATTGTGCAAATTGATGACCTGGATATGGTAAATATTATTCAACTTCAAGATAGTTATGGGCCTATTTACTATATTACCTATCCCAATTTTCAGGTCATTACAACCTATAACAAGAGTCGTATGTATGCCACCGCGGTATGGCAATTAGGGATTGAAATCGCCAGCCGTTAAGGCTGGTTTTTTACCAAAAAACAATAAAGTCAAGATTTTTTTTTACAAAATTGTTCATCAAATGGACCTTTTTAATATATTGTTACAATATTGGTTATATTTTGATCGAAAAACGATTTATTTCTGTTCTTTTTGTAATTATTTTAATTAAAAAGTAGACAGCTTTAGCTTGGCATGAATATTATCCATCTCGTCAAATGTAGTTGCAAAAGAGAATTAACAGACTTGATAGCTTGCATTTCAATGACTTAATTGAAATAAAAGCAGCGGTCTTTAGGAGTTTAATAATGCATTCATCGATAAAGTATATTTTAGCCTTAACCACCACCTTTGCCCTGAGCCAGTCTCAAGCAGAGCTGGTACAGTCATCCTTCAATACAGACAGTGACAACTCTCGCTTGGCCACGCGTGTATTAAACAAAGATGCTCAAAATTTTAATTCCCACTTTTCAAATTTAAATAGTCTTTCAATCACTGAACGTTCTGGTGATAAAATTCGTCGTCAAACCATTGCCGCCAAAATTGAAATCCCTGCAGATGAGCCTTCAGTGATTGAAAAGCTAAATACTGTTGCATCGAATACAGTACGTAAATTCAGCCAAACTGGCGCAGCTTCTTGGTATGGTCGTCAATTCCATGGCCGTAAAACTGCAAGTGGTGAAACATTCGATATGAATGGCTTGACTGCCGCTCACCGCAGCCTGCCATTGAACTGCTATATTCGTGTAACCAATAAAAACAATGGCAAGAGTGTAGTCGTAAAAGTAAACGACCGCGGTCCTTTCCATGGTAACCGTGTCCTAGACTTATCTTATGGCGCTGCAAAACAACTCGGTATTACTCATGCAGGCACTGCAAAAGTAAACATCGAACGTGTCGATGGTCCAAATTCATAAGACTTTTCCCGACTCCTGATACATTTGACTTAAAAGCCACTTCTTGTGGCTTTTTTAATGTTTGGACAGAAATACCTTCCCTGCCTTCCCACTAGGCTTCAACATCAGCTTTACTTTGTGAACAAGCATTAAGCTATCCCGCTCATATGAGTGAGGAATTGCTGATGCTGAATTTTGACCCGTACTGTTTTCTGGTTTATATTTTATCTCTAGAAGAATAAAACATAGGTTGATGGATGCTCATCCATAAAAGCCGGAGTGAAAAATGAAAACAATGACAGAATGGCTGGATGAATATAGCGAGAGCCATCAGAACCCGACCAATAAAACCATTCATTGGGTCTGTGTACCGACTATCCTGTTTTCCATTATTGGCATTTTGGCCCATTTCAGTGCGCTATTGACCACCTTCGTTTTAGTTTGTACCCTGGTCTTTTATGCACGCCTAGTCTTAGTCCTTGCTGTCGCCATGGCTGCCCTTATTGTCGTGATGGCATGGCTCATTTTTATTTTACCTGCAGGAACAGGATTTTATATCGCGCTTTTTGTTTTGGCCTGGATTGGACAATTTTATGGCCACAAAGTTGAAGGAAAAAAGCCTTCCTTCTTCAAAGACCTCCAATTCCTCCTCATTGGCCCGGCATGGTGTATGAATGCTTATCTAAGCAAACCACTGCCAAAATATAAAACCCGCCTAAAATCGCAAATCAACGCAATTTAAGCCCTATTATCGTTTTAGCCTTCCGAAGCTCTTTTATTGATAGATTCTTCCTTTATATTTCAACCAGCCATCCGCATGTTTTTGTTGCGGATCATGATGAGTCCAGTGAATTACTCCGCCTTTTTCGCTATATTCATATTCGCCATTGAAATGAATGATGTCTCCTTTTTGCAAGTTTTCAATTCTTGGTGCCAAATCAATATTATGAGCCACCAACATAGTTAACCCATTCTGCAGTTGCAGAATAAACTTTTGATGGCGTGAGCCGTTGTTATCATCCGCTAGAACTGCTTTGACTGTTCCGCTGGACTGAACCTGTATATTGCTTTTTTGTGTTTGAAATGCCTGCTGAATTTTTACATCATCATTTTGAATTTGAAAATTTGCTGCCTTCGAATCTACAGATACTTGCTGAGATTCTGATTTCGATAAAATTTCAGTGTGTGCTTTTGAATTGCTGAGCGCTTGATTTGAAGGATTTTGCTGTTCTTGTAAATCAATACCGAAATAGGCAGCAATTAAAATAACAATAACTGCACCAATCCCCTTCTGAGCTTTACTCGCCATCTTTATTGTTCTCTCAAAATTTTAAACTCTTCATAAAAAAAGCCCCAAACGGGGCTTTTTTTTGCAAATAATCAGAGATTATTTTGCAGCAGCTTGAGCAGCAGCAACTTCTTCAGCGAAAGAAAGTTCAGCTTTTTTCTCAATACCTTCACCCACTTCGAAGCGAACGAATTGAGCAACTGTAGTACCAGTTGATTTAAGAACGTCAGCAACTTTCTTGTCGTTGTCGATTACGTACATTTGACGCTCAAGAACAACTTCGTTCAAGTATTTTTCAACTGAACCAGTCACCATTTTTTCAACGATGTTTGCTGGTTTACCAGATTCTAATGCTTTCGCTTCAGCAATTTCTTTTTCTTTAGCGATAAGATCAGCAGATACGCCTTCAGCAGTTACAGCAACCGGGTTGAACGCAGCAACGTGCATTGCAATACCTTTACCAGTTTCAGCAGAACCTGTGTAAGCCACTACAACACCAATTTTTAAACCGTGTTTGTAAACTGCAAGGTTTTCACCTTCAACAATTTTCGCACGACGAACCTGGATGTTTTCACCGATTTTTTGAACAAGAGCAATACGCGCTTCTTCAACAGTTGCACCATCTTCAAGTTTAAGTTCAGCAATTTTAGCAGCATCAGTTTCGTTTGCAGCAAGCGCAGCAGCAGCAACTTTAGCAGAGAAACCAGCAAAGTTTTCGTCTTTAGCAACGAAGTCAGTTTGGCAGTTTACTTCTAAAAGAATAGCTTTGTTGCCTTCTTGAACGATAGTGATTGCACCGTCAGCAGCAATGTTACCAGCTTTTTTAGCTGCTTTTGCTTGACCAGATTTACGAAGGTTATCAATCGCTAATTCGATGTCACCGTTCGCTTCTGTTAATGCTTTTTTACATTCCATCATTGCTAAACCAGTACGGTCACGCAATTCTTTTACCATGCTCGCAGTAACTGCAGTCATGTTATTCTCCTAAATACGGTAGAAAATGAATCTGTTCAACAAAAACGGCCCAAAGTGTTCTCTGGGCCGTTTTGCTTTCTCGACGCTTAATTTGCCACGACTAGATGTCGCAAAAATGACAATTCTGCGTCAAAACGCATTAAGCCTCTGGAGCTTCTTTAGCAGCTTCTTCGCCTTTAGCTTGAGCATTTGCTTGTGATTGAGCGTACTCTTTACCAGCAATGATAGCATCAGCCATAGCAGAAGCGTAAAGTGTAACCGCACGGATCGCATCGTCGTTACCAGGAATAACGTAGTCTACGTTGTCTGGGTTAGAGTTTGTATCAACGATACCGATTACAGGAATACCAAGGTTCTTAGCTTCTTTAATCGCGATTGATTCGTGGTCAACGTCAATTACGAATAATGCGTCAGGTAAACCACCCATGTTTTTAACGCCGCCTAAAGCACGTTCAAGTTTTTCCATTTCACGAGTACGCTCTAAAGCTTCACGTTTAGTCAGCTTAGCGAAAGTACCGTCAGTAGATTGAGTTTGAAGATCTTTTAAACGGTTGATAGATTGGCGAAGTGTTTTCCAGTTCGTCAACATACCACCTAACCAGCGGTGGTCTACATATGGTTGACCAGCGCGTTGAGCTTGTTCACGAATGATGTTAGAAGCAGCACGTTTAGTACCAACAAACAATACTTTGTTCTTTTTGCTTGCAAGATTGTTAACAAAGTTCAAAGCATCATTTAACGCAGGAACAGTGTGCTCAAGGTTGATGATGTGAATTTTGTTACGCGCACCAAAGATGTATTCGCGCATCTTTGGGTTCCAGAAACGAGTTTGGTGACCGAAGTGAGCGCCTGCTTGAAGAAGGTCGCGCATGCTTACGTTGTAATCTGCCATTTTCTTTACCTTAAAGTTTGGGTTAGGCCTCCATATATCCGCATTCTCCACCCAAGGGATTGCTGTCATTTTATCAGTGGTTGCGACAGAGGACGTTTTTTAGCGATACAAGGCATGAATAGCGAGATTTAGCATTCTAAATAAGCTATTCATAACGCGGTAGCGTCAAAAAATATCCCTGTCCCGAAGGGTTGTGACTAAAATCCCTTCATACTTCGTTATGAAACTCGATAAGGAAATACCCTTCCCATCGTTCCATGCCTCGCATGAAGAAATTTTAGTTGACAACGCAACTCACATATAAAGTGACAACAATCCCTAGAAGCACCCAGAGAAATGTGTCGATATATGTGCGGATTTTATTGCCCCATCGCACAAAGCCCGTGAAATTTATTCACGAAAAAGCATTTGATAAAATGGGCGGCTATTTATACCATAGTCACACACAAATTTCCAAAAGTTTTTAAAGATCATGAACAGTACTTACGAAGCTCCCCGTCGTTTAATCAAAACACCTGAAGAAATTGAAAAAATGCGTGTGGCGGGTCGACTGGCAGCAGAAGTTTTGGATATGATCAAACCGCATATCAAACCGGGGGTATCAACCCTGGAACTGGACACCATCTGTCACGATTATATTGTCAATAAACAAGAGGCGATTCCAGCATGCTTAGGTTACGGTGCAGCGCCTGGCCGCCCGGCTTTCCAGCATACCATCTGCACCTCTGTGAACCACGTGGTGTGTCATGGCATTCCGTCTGCCAGCAAAATCCTGAAAAAAGGCGACATTCTCAATATTGACGTGACTGTCATTAAAGACGGCTATCATGGCGATACCAACATGATGTATATCGTCGGCGGTGAAACTTCAATTCTTGCAGATCGTTTATGCAAAGTGGCGCAAGAAGCCATGTACCGCGGTATTGAAACTGTAAAACCGGGTTCTACCATTGGTGATATTGGCAATGCCATTCAAAAATATGTTGAATCAGAACGCTTTGGCGTTGTACGTGAATATTGTGGCCATGGTATTGGCACTGTATTCCACGACGAACCGCAAGTTTTGCATTATGGCCAAGCGAATACCGGCATGGTGCTTGAAGAAGGCATGACCTTTACCATTGAACCAATGGTGAACGGTGGCGACTGGAAAACCAAAATTTTAGGTGACAAATGGACAGTAGTGACCAAAGACCATAGTTTGTCCGCACAATATGAACACACCCTTTTAGTGACTAAAACCGGTGTTGAAGTGCTGACTGCTCGTCCTGAAGAAGACCTGTCCCGCTTTAATCAATAAGTTCATTTCAAATTGACTTAAATGGCTGCATCTGTTGTAGCCATTTTTATTTACAGTGATCTTTATTTAAACGTTTTGCTGAAAATCTATCCCAAGTTCAATTGATTTTCGCTTTATTTCCCACATACTAAAGCCCTATCCAATGTACCGCAGAGATTTTTATGTCCGATTTTAGCAATGTTACAGTCACCCAGAATGATGATGATACCGTTTCCTTACTGATTGACCATAAACCTATTTCTGAACGTTACGGCATGAAATTTAGTGCCAGCATTGTGGATGAACTCAAAGCTTTAGCTGACGGTCAAAATATGAAACTGTTTGATCAGTTTGTATTTTCACATACCGATTTAAACTTTGAGCATAGCTATCGTTATGTGACTTGCATTCTTAAAGAAGAAGCGGGTTATAAAGTGACGCGTAATTTTGTCTATACCATTACTGCGCAAGGTCAGCAGCCGATTGAACATGTCATTACCAAACAGGGGCAACCGATGACCACTGCGGATGTACATGAGTTCATTAATACCCATTTGCAAAAATCCTTAAATGACTATACCGACCTGAATTATGCATATTGATGTTTTGTTTTGATGATCACCTGATCACGCCAGGCACTACAATTAAATCGAAGCTCATCTAATTGTAGTGTTCTTTTTCACTTCCTCATTCACATTAAACCCACCCTTTTTAATCTTATTTTTTTAATTATTTTCATCTCTATTCTTCAAACCAAACCATTTAATTATTTGTTCTTATTGCTCAGCTGATTTAACCGGGTTAAATACTTTTTTCCAATATTGGCACATTCAAGCTCCCCTTTTTAGCGCAATTTAAGATAAGATAGTGTGCTTTTTATTTTTTAATCCCTATAAGAAGGAATACTGCCGTGGACGTACGTCTCTCTGATCGTGTAAATGCCATCAAACCGTCCCCTACACTTGCTGTTACCAACAAGGCTGCTGAACTTAAAGCCGCTGGTAAAAACGTAATTGGCTTGGGTGCAGGTGAACCAGATTTTGACACCCCACAACACATCAAAGATGCAGCAATTGCCGCTATTAACAACGGTTTCACTAAATACACCGCTGTTGACGGTACTCCAGGTCTTAAAAAAGCAATTATTGCGAAATTAAAACGCGATAATAATCTTGATTACGCTGCAAACCAGATTCTGGTTTCTTGCGGTGGTAAACAGTCATTCTTTAACTTGGCGCTTGCTTTGTTAAACAAAGGTGATGAAGTGATCATCCCTGCACCATACTGGGTAAGCTATCCAGATATGGTGATCATCGCTGAAGGCGTGCCTGTAATCGTGAAATGTGGTGAAGAACAACGTTTCAAAATTACACCTGAACAGTTAGAAGCTGCGATCACTGACAAAACCCGTTTAGTGGTACTGAACAGCCCATCTAACCCGACTGGCATGATCTACACTAAAGAAGAATTACTTGCTTTAGCTGAAGTTCTGCGTAAATACCCAGAAGTTCTTGTTGCGTCTGATGACATGTACGAACCAATCCGTTGGGATGATGAATTCTACAACATCGCAACTGTTGCTCCAGACCTTTACGACCGCGTAATCGTATTGAACGGCGTGTCTAAAGCCTATGCAATGACTGGCTGGCGTATCGGCTATGCAGCGGGTCCTGCTAAACTGATTGGCGCGATGAAAAAAATCCAGTCTCAATCGACTTCTAACCCGACTTCTATTTCACAAGTTGCTGCTGAAGCTGCATTGAACGGTCCTCAAGACGTTCTTGAACCAATGATTGAAGCATTCAAACGTCGTCATGACCTGGTTGTAAAAGGCTTAAATGACATCAACGGTATTACTTGCTTACCTGCTGACGGTGCATTCTATGCCTATGCCAATATCAAGCCGTTAATTCGTGCCAAAGGTTTAAAATCTTGCACAGAATTCTCTGCATGGTTACTAGAAGAAACTGGTGTTGCGGTTGTTCCTGGTGATGCATTCGGCCTAGGCGGTTACATGCGTATTTCTTATGCAACTGCTGACGAAGTACTGGTAGATGCGCTTGCTCGTATCAAGAAAGCGGCTGATTCAATCGAAGGCGTTGACGCTGCGATTGCTTCAATTGCTGCTGAAAAATAATCTGCTTTTTCTAAAGTAAGATTTAAAAAACCCGCGAATTTCGCGGGTTTTTTCTGTTTCAGGATTTATCTTTTTAGCTGTAATATCCCGATAATTTTTCTTTTTTAAACACACTTTGATTATTTCAACGCACTTTCGGCATGCTTCTGATCAGGAGCAGCCCAAATCACCAAGGCAATTCCCGTTAAAACAATGACAGCAGAAATAATCATCCGCCAGCTTAAAGTCTCACCAATAAACAATGCGCCACCTATAATCGCTAAACACGGCACAGACAGCTGCACACTGCTGGCTGTCAAACGGTCAATCTGTTTCACAATGGCATACCAAAGCACGTATGCTCCGCTTGAGGCTAAACCGCCTGACAGCACAGCTAAAAGTATCCCTTGAGGCAATGCAAAACTTTTCGTGTAAAACACAACATAAGCCAGCAAAACAAAAGGAATGGCCATCACAAAATTGGCCAATGTACTGGCCAAGGGGTTTTGCATATTTTTGCCCGCGATGCTGTACATCGCCCAACCTATTCCTGAAAGCACCATTATCGCGGCATACCCCAAATTTGGAGCAGCGGCACCCGGAAGCAAAAGAATAAAAATCCCGATAATTGCCATACACAATCCGGCACCACGGCGCAGATTAATTTTTTCACCATGACATAAACCATAGCCGACCATGCTGAGCTGGACTGTGCCAAATAACAGCAATGCCCCGACTCCCGCATCTATATGCAAATAAGCCAGTGAAAATGCCACAATATATAAGGCAAGAAAAAAACCGTTTTGAAGACTCCATTCTATTTTGGCTTTTTGTGCAGAAAACAGGTAAAGCATCCATAAAACGATAGCGCCACTCGCAACCCGAATCAGGCTAAAACTCATGGGGTCAATTTGCTGTTCGGCCAATGCCAAACGGCATAAAACCGAATTGGCAGCAAAGGCCAGCATGGCAATCGAGATTTTGAGCAGCATGGTTGAGCATCCTTATTCAACAGCCTACTTTAGGTATATCGGAACTATTTCATTAAATCTACATCGTTTTTCTGATGCTATGTATCAAAAATACCAATGTGTAAATTCTGCACATAAAACTGTGGGGATTATTTTTCTCCTTTATTTTTAGCAAAGCGTGTTCCAGCGTCGGCTACCAACCTTTGGATATCATTGGCAAAACAATAAAACTCAGGTTGATGATTACTGTGAATTTCCCTCTCCCGCTTTAAATCCTCCAGCTGTTTACTTAAGGTAAAGACCCGAAGGTCGCAATAGGGTTAATCCCGACGGCACCACAACAAAAAGGGGTTGAACGACACAAGCATTGACCTTACATTTTTTTGATCCATTTTTTGTTTTTCTAAAAAACAGCACGCTTATACTGGGACGTGCTATCACCCCCATTTACTTATCATTTCAACTGCTGTCGCTGAACTAAATACTCTCGAATATTTCTTGACGATTTTTATGTACATCGTTAATTTAAACAACAAGTTCCTTTTTAGAACTTATCAATAAGGAAATAAATAGAATGAATCCCAAAGAAATGACTGGACTGCAACTTTTACAAGCCATGTGTGATGGCAGAATTCCAGCACCCTCAATGAGTGAAACCATCCCTATGCAGCCTTATGAGGTTTCAGAAGGCACGATCTGTTTTAAAGTCAAAGCCAATCACCACCATTTAAATCCCTTGGGTGGTGTGCATGGCGGTTTTGCAGCAACCGTACTGGATTCCGTCACGGGCTGTGCTGTCCACAGTATGCTCGAAGCAGGTGCAGGCTATGGCACCATCGATTTAAATATAAAAATGTGCCGTCCCATTTCTCAAGATCAACAACTGCTGGCTATAGGCAAGGTGATTAATATCAGCAAGAATCTGGGTATTTCTGAAGGTGAAATTGTCGATGAAAATGGCAAACTTTATGCCCATGCCACTGCGACGTGTATGATTATCCGTTAATACCTAATATCCACCTCATTCAGAGCTTAGATCATTTCCTAAGCTCTTGGAGCTAGCACAGATTAAACGGCTGATTTAAACGATTTTTTGAGTGCTGATAAAGACACGTCCGGACGCGAAGTTCCCTTATAGATACATAAATACTTAAATACGCTATCAAGCGAGATAGAGAGTTTCTTCTGTTCCGACACTGACCACACTTTAGAATTGTTGCGTCCAGATAAAGCGCTGCCATTCAGCTGATACAAATACAGGTCATGATCACGCTGCAACGGTTGCTTGCGGCCATTGGAATAACTATCCAGAAGCAATTGACAGGGTGAGTTAATCAACCATTTATTGCTAAACCAAAGCTGCAACAAGTCACCCAGATATAAGACTTCAGTACCGACTGGCCAGACCTGAATATAGGCATCCTCAACAGCGGTCTGATAGCGCTGCGGGTCTTGAATAATAGAAAGGTAATTGTCTTGATAAAAAGATAAATTTGAAAAAATTTCGGCAATCGTCAGCGTATGCATTCGCTTTCTCCTGTTTAGCCATTTTAGTGCTGGCAAGTTGGTTTAAATCCACACTGTTTGAACTTGCATTCAAACGCTCTGTTATGAATTTAATCTAACAAGCCAGTTTTGGCTGTGCAAGTTTTTTTAGGATTTTTGATTTAGTTGTTTAAATAAAAAGCATACGGCATAAAAATTAAGGCATCATGACACTTTTAGCTTGACCCCCTGCAAAATCTGCTTATAATCGCATGCAGATTCTCCAATAGCTCAGTCGGTAGAGCGACGGACTGTTAATCCGCAGGTCCCTGGTTCGAGCCCAGGTTGGAGAGCCAGATTTTAAAAACCCACTCAACAGAGTGGGTTTTTTTATGGCCTAAATAATCTATAGCTGTTTAAATCACTCAATACACGATACTGCTCTTTTTTAGATTCAATCTGCCCATTCCTGTATTCTATCAAGTTAGGTTATTCATTGCCTTCAAAGTATTGAAATATAAAATTTATAGCGAAATCAGCATAAGCCCTAAAAGCAAAAAGCGCATCGAAATGCGCTTTCTACTCATCAATCCAGCTCAACATGGATCAATATCACAATTGTTTTATTGCTGAGGTAAAGGAATATACTGTGAATTATTATTCTGTGCTTTACGTTCAGTCACCACCACATTCAGGGTTAATGGTTGCTCATCTCGAACCACTTCAACTTTAATGGTGCTATTCGGCGCTTGTAAAGCCACATAATTAATCAAGTGGGAAGCTGAAGTAATCTGCTCTCCATTGACCTGGATAATTTTATCACCCTTTTTAATTCCCGCTTTAGCTGCTGGACCGTGAGGAAGCACATCTGCTACAACAACACCAGTCTGCTTAGGTTCAAGAATATTGTCCTGTTGCACTGGCATGAGGCTAATCCCCAACCAGCCACGAACCACGCGACCATCTTTCAGAATTGAATTGAGAATTTGCTGGCATACTTTCGCAGGAATGGCAAAGCCAATTCCCAATGAACCACCCGATTGAGAGAAAATAGCCGTATTCACGCCAATCAGATTACCCGCCACGTCAATCAGTGCCCCACCCGAGTTCCCGGGATTAATCGCTGCATCTGTTTGAATGAAGTCTTCATAGGTATTAATGCCCAAATCTGAACGGTTGGTGGCAGAAATAATCCCTTGAGTAACCGTTTGCCCTACACCGAACGGGTTACCAATGGCAAGTACGACATCGCCAACTTCATTGCCGCTGAGTTTAAAAGGCAAAACTGGAAGCTTGTCGAGTTCAATCTTAATCACCGCCAGATCGGAATCCGGGTCTGTGCCAATCACTTTAGCGACTGCACGGCGTCCATCATTCAAGCCCACCACAATCTGTTCAGCCTGAGCAATGACATGGTTGTTCGTCAAGATATAGCCATCTGAACGCACAATCACCCCTGAACCCAGACTGTTTTCATTTTGCTCCTGATCGAACTGTTCAGGGACCTGATCGCCAAAAAACTCGCGAAAAGCCGGATCATTCAACAAAGGATGTTCTGCTTTATTCACCTTCTGGGTAGTGAAAATATTCACCACCGCAGGAGCCGCCACCTTCACGGCATTACTGTAAGATTCGACGGCACCCGCCCTGTTGGTATTGACTAAAGGCTCGACTTTTTCTCTGGGCATTTTTATACCGTCAGAGGCAACAGGGGCTTGTGGCTTCTGAGAATGTTGCCAGACAAGAAAACCGAGAGTGACTAAAACAAGTAAAACCCAAGGTAACCATGAAAAGGTGCGACGCACGGTAATTTCCTCTAACAATATTTTAATTCGTTGATGACTAAGTAATTTATCTGCCATTGTAAAATGAAATACAGCAGGAAACTTAAAAATAATTCAGAGTTTTGTGCTGCTTTAGTTACAATTCAAAATATGTTTTGATGATATTCAATATTAAGGCTTTTGAGAAATTTATGGCAAAGCTCCATGAAATTATTCAGTGGTGTGATCAAACCCTGAAATCACACGAATTTAAAGACTATGCACCAAATGGCTTGCAAATAGAAGGCAAACCGGAGATTAGTAGAATTTTGTGCGCTGTTACGGCATCTCAGGATGCAATTGAGGCTGCCATTGCACAAGGTGCCGATTTACTGCTGGTTCATCATGGCTATTTCTGGAAAGGCGAACCCTACCCGATTACTGGTATGCGCGGTAAACGTATTAAAAGCCTGATTCAGCATGATATCTCACTGGTCGGCTACCATTTGCCTTTAGATAGTCACCCTACTTTAGGCAATAATGCCGCCATTGCCGACATTTTAGCTTTAGAAAATATTGAGGCTTTAGATCCGGCTGAACGCAACCCAATTGGCAATATCGGTTATTTAAAAACCGCCATGTCTGCTGAAGACTTTAAACAGTATGTGTCTGAACGTTTAAATTTTAGCGCCATCCATCTGCCTGCCGAAAAAACCAGCATTCAGAAAGTAGCTTATTGTACCGGTGGCGCTCAGGATTTTATTGGTAAAGCTGCCGCTCAAAATTGCGATGCCTACATTTCCGGCGAGGTCAGTGAACGTACTTTTTATGAAGCCAAAGAACTGAATGTACACTACTATGCCTGCGGACATCATGCCACCGAACGATATGGGGTACAACGTCTGGCAAAAGCTATTTCAGAACAGTTCGATATTGAGTATAGTTACTTCGAATTAAACAATCCGATTTAATTCAACATGAGCGGTTTAACATTTTCTTTATACGTATAAATTGAGGCTTTATTCTGTATTGTTATTTATAAGCAATGCGCAATTTTCCTCAAGAATCTATTACAATAAAGCCACTTAATGTTAAAACCCAGCAAAACGCAAGGAATTGAAGACATGACAACGATTACTTTACCGGCACTTCCATACGGTTATGAAGATCTTGCTCCGCACATCAGCAAAGAAACTTTAGAATACCATCACGACAAACACCACAACACTTACGTTGTGAACTTGAATAACCTGATCAAAGGCACAGACCTTGAAGGTAAAACTTTAGAAGAAATCATTAAAGCATCTGCTGGTGATGCTGCTAAAGTTGGCGTATTCAACAACGCGGCTCAAGTTTGGAACCATACATTCTACTGGAACTGTATGGCTAAAAACGGTGGTGGTAAAGCGACTGGTGCTTTAGCGGCTAAAATTGATGAAGCTTTCGGTTCTTATGAAAAATTTGCTGAAGAATTTGCTGCTGCTGCAACTACTCAATTCGGTTCAGGCTGGGCTTGGTTGGTTGCTGATGAAGTAAATGGTAGCCTTTCTATTCTTAAAACTTCAAATGCTGACACTCCACTTGCGCACGGTAAAGTTGCAGTGTTGACGATTGACGTTTGGGAACACGCTTACTACATCGACTACCGCAATGCACGTCCTGCTTATATCAAAACTTTCCTTGAAAGCTTGGTAAACTGGGATTATGCAAATGCTAAATATGCTGGCCAAGAAGCTGGCGTTGAAAAATAAGATTTGAAATAAATTTTATTTTTTGCATAAAAAACCATCCTTTAAGGGTGGTTTTTTTATTTTCAGAAGCCAAATGCATATTAATAAAGCAAATGATTCATTTCTTTACATTATCTTGTTGACGACCAGAGTTTTCATCCCTAAAATGCGCTTCAGATTCTCCAATAGCTCAGTCGGTAGAGCGACGGACTGTTAATCCGCAGGTCCCTGGTTCGAGCCCAGGTTGGAGAGCCATCTATTCTTCCATAGCTCAGTCGGTAGAGCGACGGACTGTTAATCCGCAGGTCCCTGGTTCGAGCCCAGGTGGAAGAGCCAAGATTCTAAAAAGCCCACTCATCATGAAGTGGGCTTTTTTATATCCCGCATTTCTATTCACCGCTCATCTCAACACCATTTTTTAAATACCTGCCTTAAACAGCCCGCTTGTAAATTGTAGACCATTCACCTATCTATTGTTCGCCGGTTAAAATTTCGTTATGTTAATCTGAATAAAAATATTCTAATAAACTGCCATGAATGCAACCTGGTTAAAATCTCTCATTTTCTGGATTATTTTGATTGTTGTCATGTTCGCGGTGTTTCAATGCAGTCAAAATTCTGAAAATAAAAAACAGGCTTCCGCGCTCATGTATGAACGCCTGTTTCATTGCACCCGTAATTTATCGCAAAAGAACCCGGAGGTTTTAAAACATATTCAGCAACAGCTTAAGCCCGAGCTCACCCAAGCCGAGCTGATGGAATTGATCAATGAATGCCGTAAAGCACAGCCCTTACAAAGTAAAGAAAATTATATAGAGCAGATAAAAGCACTTAAATAATCCGTAAAAAGCTTATTTTTAAGACATTCAATTCATTTTCATGGCTTTTTTAACCCTCAGCCCTTGACCCTTTAAGCTGAGATACATAGAATGCGTACCAGATTCTCCAATAGCTCAGTCGGTAGAGCGACGGACTGTTAATCCGCAGGTCCCTGGTTCGAGCCCAGGTTGGAGAGCCAGATTCTAAAAACCCACTCAACAGAGTGGGTTTTTTCTTATATCAAGATTTTATTGTGTTCAATTCAAGCCAAGCCACTTTTTTCCTTATTGGTTGCATTGCCACGCTCGCTTTGCTGACCATTATTTTTCAGCAACTGTTCAAACCACGGCAGAAGTTTTTTCCAAAGCGTGTGATCACGACTTTTGAAAGCAAAATGTTTATCCGGCTGAAAGAAGCTTTTCCGCAACATCATATTTTGGCGCAGGTTGCTTTTAGCGCCTTAATCACCAATGACAACTTTAAGATACGCAACAAGTTTAACCGTAAAGTCACCGACTTCGTTTTACTCAATCAAAAGCTCGAAGTGGTCGCAATTATTGAACTGGACGATCCCAGCCATCTAGGCAAGGAACAGGAAGATGCCGAGCGTGATGCCATGCTGAACGAAGCAGGCTATCAGGTCTATCGCTATATGGATATTCCAAGTGTCCATAACTTAAAAAAAGACATTTTAAATTAATTCCATTTCGGCATAAAAAAGCCACCGCATGCTACGGTGGCCTGATTCAATATAAATCGTTCAATTATTTGCTGGCTTGCTGTTCAGACGGCTCTACGGTAGCGTTAGAAGCAGCCTGCTCAGCTGCTTCACGGGCTTTGATCCGCTCCAGCATTTCAGCCTGCTGCTGCTTGTATTTTTGCTGGTTTTTCTCGTCGCTACTGACTGCCAAATAAGCCATAGAGACCAGAAAAATCGGGATAAGCAAACCCAGACTCATCAGAATAATCATCTTCTTGGGATTTGGTTTCACGCCTGACTGCGACATAATCAATACCTGTCAATCTATATACACTAAATTTTCCTGCCCACTATAACAAAACCCTGTGCTGTCTCAACAGATCATTCGCCTACTTTGTAAACTTGCATCAAAAAGCCGGTCGAAACCGGCTTTTTTTCGTCAAAACCCATCAAAGTCAGACAGCAAGCTGAATGCTCTCTAATACTTCTCGCAAGGTTTTTAGATAATTAAAGCCTGCTTCAGGCTTGTCCTGCATCCGCCAAGCCACATAACCATCCGGACGTACCAGTACAGCACCCGCTTCATGGATTTCAGATTTCCGGTTCCAGGTTCCGTAAACATCACGGTATTCACGGGAACCAATCTGAATTATGTCCAGATAAGGCAGATTCAGGGCATGTACCGCGTTTTTCCAGCCTGTACCGGACAGCCCGGTCAGCAAGGTAAAACGGCCCTGTCCCACGATATCCAGCGTTGATTGCTTCTGTCCTTTGGCATCAATCAGCCAGGTATGCGGCACTTTTGCTCCCGGACGTGTCGTTGCCTGCAAGTAAAGCTGCGGATCCTGCATAAAGGTTTCCGCTGTCGCCTCGGCAATCACAGCATTTGAATCATAACGCTGATTCAGCTCTACCCCTTGGGCATTAAATTCAAAATGCTTGATCTCGAGCGCCTGGAATAATTTTTGACGAATCTCGGCACCCGCGTCATCTTCAGCGAAAATTCGCTGCAACATCGCCGCCTGTGTCGTGACCCCCTCATCAAAACCAAAGACATCTTTGAGATGCTTATAGTCAAAACGGGACTGATTGGCACGGGCCACTATCTGTTTGCCCACAGGTACACGCTCATAAGTATAAGAATCCAGCAAGCTTTCCTTGCTCCAACCTTTCACCGCATAGGCCAGTTTCCAGCCGAGGTTAAAGGCATCCTGCATGCAGGTATTCGAGCCTAAACCGCTGGATGGTGGATGACGGTGTACGGCATCGCCGCCGCAGAACACATGACCTTTGGAATACTCTGTCGCCCAGGGCTGATTCACATACCAATACGACAGTTTTTGGATGTCTACTTCTGCAACTTCAGCTCCGACAAAAGCATTCAGGCGGGCACGAACCTGTTCCTCGGTCACTTGTGGCTCACCTTTGGAAATGTCAAATCCCCAGCCCATGATCCACTCATTCCATGGGGTAATGGCGCGCAACAGACCCATGCCCAGGTCACCAAAACTGGCTTCGGGATTAACAATCCATTGCAGGATGGCCGGGCGATGCTGCACGTATTGGCTTAAATCTGCCTTGAAGGTCACATACACGGTACCGGCACGTGCCATGACACCTTCCAGCGGCAGATTTAACTGCTCGACAATTTTAGAACGTGCGCCATCCATACCCACCAGATATTTGGCACGCAAGCTAAACTCGCTATTGGTAATCCGGTTTAAAAAAGTTGCCGTCACACCGTGTTCATCCTGCGTATGAGATAGATATTCGGTATTAAAGTTATAAATCGCACCGCGTTCAGCAGCATTTTTTGCTAACAATGCTTCCATTTTCGGCTGGATCAGATCTACCAATGGGCAGGGACTACCCTTGATATAATCGCCATGCCGTTCATCACCGGTACCCCAGGCGCTCAGACGGGCAATTTCTTCCCCAACCAGGCTGGTGGTAATCAGGCTTTCCCCCATCTGCTCCCAAGGCGTGGCAATCTGCTTGACCTGTTCTTCTACGCCCAGATCGCGCAACACTTCCATGGCACGCTGATTGGTAATATGTGCACGTGGACTGTTGGCCAGCCAGCTAAACTGGGTAAAAAGCTGGACTTTAATGCCATAACTAGCCAATGCCAGTCCCAAGGTTGATCCCGCAGGACCTGTTCCCACCACCAGCACATCCGTATCAAATTGCTCAGACATCACCTGCTCCTTTCCAATGCCACCCTTTAGCTGTCTGACCTCAGTGTATGCAACATCCTGATTTGACAGAACACCCATAGGCTTAAACTATGGTTGCATAGTTTTTAGGTCTGCCACATTTCATAATCTGACGTGCAGCATCAACCCAGAATCAGGCTGTGCAATCGGGTTTATAGGTGTGGTGAATTATGGAATTACGTCATTTAAGATATTTTGTCAGCGTAGTTCAGCAAGGCAGTTTCACCAAGGCGGCCGAAAAAATGTTTACCGCACAGCCTTCATTAAGCCAGCAGATTAAAGACCTGGAAGAAGAAGTTGGGGTATTATTGTTTGACCGCTCTGCTAAAAAAATCCGTCTAACTGATGAAGGTGAAGCCTTTTTACCTTATGCACAGAATGCGCTGGAAAATGCCCAGCTCGCTATCTCTGCTGCACGTCAGGTCGCCTACAATAAAAACAACCAGATTTATATTGGCTTTTTAAATGTGGCAGAACTGAAGGTCATGCCCTTAATTCTAGACAAACTCAAGCAGCAAATTCCAGATCTGCACATTCATGTACAAAGCCTGACCTGCATTGAACAGATTCAGCGCCTAAAGAATGCAGAGCTCGACCTGACCTTTACCCGTTACGCCGTGCAGCATGATGATTATGAAAACCTGTGCTTACTGACTGAAAAAATTTATGTCGTGGCGGCAGAGAAACTCCATCCTTCCAAACATCAGATTAACCGTGAATACCTGAGCAAACAGAACATCATCATGTGTGAACAAAGTGCATCACCGGTGTTCTATGAAAAGATCAATCAACAATTGCAGCTCAAGCACCTGCCGCATCATCAGATGCTCTGGGTGACCAATGTCCTGCAACATATCAACATGATCAATATGGGCCTGGGCTTTAGTTTCGTTCCGGAATACCTGCTGAAATTTTTAGGCGATCATGTCCAGATGGTGGCGACCGAATTCGAGCTTCCGACCCTGCAGTTGTATGCCAGTTTCAGGAAAAATTCCAAAAATGCCGCCCTCCAGTTCATTACCCGGGAACTAAAGATGCAAATTCAGTTGGGCTGATGTTGCAACTGATCTTTACCCATACTAAAAAGTATCCGTATAGACTAATACCAGTCAGTTAAGAAATTGACTGGTATTTTCTTTTTTAAATTCATGACTGTAGTTGATATGTGGAAAAGTCATCCGCAACTGTTTGAGGCATGAGGTGCATTGCACCGCAAGATTAAAAAAATGATTGTTTCTGCGACAAATTTGCTAGTTGATAGTGGCTGACGAATTTTGCGGTGAGGAGCATTGCTCCGCAAGATGCCTTTGGTCTTACGAAGCAGTGCTCCTCAGGGCGAAACCAAAGTAACAAATGAGCTGCAAGACTTTGATTTGAAACGGTAAGACTCCGTCGTGAACTACTAAAAAGCTAAAGAGTTTATTTCGAAACTCCTTAACTGATCAGCATTATCTGCATGGACACTTTTTATGACGATTTTTACTTCAAATAATCGCTAAAACAAGGCAAGGAAAATTCCAGCAAAAATCATGACACCTACCCAGCGGTTATGACGGAATGCCCAGAAACAGCGCTGCGGATCGCGATCACGGGTCTTGCTCCATTGATAGATAAAATCAGCTGCCACACAGAGCAATGCGATTAAACCAAATGGCATCAACAGATTTTCCAGATACAGGGCACTGCCAATCAATACAAGGCTGATGACTTGCAATAAAGAAATAATCTCAATGTCATATTTACCGAATAAAATCGCCGTCGACTTCACCCCGATCTTTAAATCATATTCACGGTCGGTAATGGCATATTGGGTATCATAAGCCACGGTCCAGGCCAGATTGCCAAAGTACAAAAGCCAGCAGGTTAAATCCGGTGTCTGCCCCACCGCCGTATAGGCCATTGGAATGGACCAGGAAAATGCCGCCCCCAAAAACACTTGCGGCAAATGGGTATAGCGTTTCATAAAGGGATAGATAAACGCCAGGAACAACGCCCCAAATGACCAGTAAAAGGTTTCTATTGGCAAGAAAAACAGCATGCAGGCACTGGCAGCCACCAGGGCCAAAAATACATATATCGCTTCTTGAGCACTGATTATTCCGGTCGCCAGTGGACGGGTTTTGGTCCGTTCCACATGGGCATCGACTTTACGGTCAGCAAAATCATTAATGGCACAACCTGCCGCCCGCATAAAAATGGTGCCCAAAATCATGGGAATCAGAATGCTGATGGATGGCATACCCTGATTGGCAATCCATAGTGCCCACATGGTGGGCCAAAACACCAGTTCTGTACCAATCGGCTTATCAAAACGGCAAAGATAATAATAAGCTTCCAGGCGTTCACGCCAGGTAATTTGATGCGCAGTTGCCATGACAATCCTTAACCAGGTTACTGTTTAATTTTTTGTTGAATAAATTGCTCAAATGCAGGTAAAAAAGTTTCCTGCACAATGAATTTACAACCATGCCAAGTATAACAACTTTGCCGCGTCCAGCCATCTTCCAGCAGAATGACACGGCGCTCGCAATCTGGATTGGTACGCTGAAATAAAAACCATCCGATCGGTTTTTTACCGATATGCTTAAAAAGTCGCGCCCGACGCTGCAAGCTTAATATGGGAAAAATACTTTTCGCCTTGACCCAGGGCTGGGCTTCACAGCCATATAAATAGCTTTCACGTACCCAGGAGGTATGCTGATGCGGCATGTTCATCCAGCGGCTATCCACCCGGCTTAAACGTTGATAATGCTCTTCAATGGGCTGGACCTTGAATACCCCACCTGCCAAATCGGTTAATTGTTGTGTCAGTGAACCTGAAGCATATAACCAGGGCTTTAATGCAGGTAAAACAATTGAATTTTGATTTGCGTATGCACGCGGTTCACGCATAACCATAAAGCTCTTAAAAATATGAAAATTTATACACAGTTTAAATGATCTTCAGAAGACTTGAGTTTACTTGTTATCATTTAATTTGAAATGAAATTTTGGTTTAACAGTTGTCTGTTTTGGCAATGACTTCAAATTTTCCCTGCGGAGTCTTAATTAAAATCATGCCTTCGGCACTTAAATAAAAGCTTTCAGGATAAGCATAATCCAGAGCCAATTCAGGATTTTTAAGACCGACAAACTCAGCCTGCTTATAACCCTCCACAGTACGGCCTACTTCCAGATATTCCACAGTCGAGAAATTCATTTTAAATCCCTTGTCATGATCAAACGGATCGATCCAAGGATAAAAGCTGGTTTGTTTTTTACGTGGCTTTGCCATAAATGGAGGACTCTTGTAAATCTTAACCCCCATCATACAAAAAACCCGCGACAAGCGCGGGTTTTTCTTGAACCTAAATTCGAATATGAATTACAGGCTGTAGTACATGTCGAATTCAACTGGGTGAGTAGTCGTGTTCAGACGACGTACTTCTTCAGTTTTAAGTTCGATATAGGCATCAAGCATTTCTTTAGTGAACACGCCACCTTTAAGCAGGTAATCGTGATCCGCTGCAAGAGCTTCAAGCGCCATATCCAGGCTGTGAGCCACTGTAGGGATTTTAGCTTCTTCTTCAGGGGGAAGATCGTACAGGTTCTTGTCAGCAGCTTCACCTGGGTGAATCTTGTTTTGAATACCGTCAAGACCAGCCATCAACAATGCAGCGAAACCTAAGTACGGGTTCATCATTGGATCTGGGAAACGTGCTTCAATACGCTTGCCTTTAGGGCTAGATACGTAAGGAATACGGATAGAAGCTGAACGGTTGCGTGCTGAGTAAGCAAGCATGATCGGTGCTTCGAAATGTGGTACTAAACGTTTGTACGAGTTAGTAGACGGGTTAGTGATCGCGTTCAATGAACGAGCGTGCTTGATCACACCGCCGATGAAGTACAATGCCATTTCTGACAAGCCTGCATATTCATCACCAGCAAACAGGTTCTTGCCGTCTTTAGAGATAGACATGTGAACGTGCATACCAGAACCGTTATCACCTACCATTGGTTTAGGCATAAAGGTTGCAGTTTTAGCGTATTGATGCGCGACGTTCCAAACTGCATATTTGAACTGTTGTACTTCGTCAGCTTTACGAACCATCGTGTTGAAGCTTACGCCAATTTCAAGCTGGCAAGAAGCAACTTCGTGGTGGTGTACTTCTACACGGCCTGGGCCCATGATGTCTTCAATACGTGCACACATATCAGCACGCATATCTTGATGAGAGTCAACTGGTGGAACCGGGAAGTAACCGCCTTTAACGCGTGGACGGTGACCAGAGTTACCTGATTCATAGCTGTTACCAGTAGACCAGGCAGCTTCTTCAGCGATCAATGTGTGGCGCGCGCCAGACATGTCGATGTCCCATTTCACTTCGTCAAACACGAAGAATTCTGGTTCTGGACCGAAGAATGCAGTATCACCGATACCTGTTGATTTTAAATATTCTTCTGCACGGCGAGCGATAGAGCGCGGGTCACGTTCATAACCTTGACCAGTAGATGGCTCGATTACGTCACAAGTTACCACAACTGTAGCTTCAGCGAAGAACGGGTCAAGGAAACATGTTTCAGCGTCTGGACGCAAGATCATGTCAGAAGCTTCAATGCCTTTCCAACCAGCAATTGAAGAACCGTCAAACATTTTACCGTCTTCAAAAGTATCTTCGTCGATTGTATCTGCAGGGTAAGTTACGTGCTGCTCTTTACCCTTAGTATCAGTAAAGCGAAAATCGACCCATTTTGCGCCACTTTCTTGGATGAGTTGAAGGACCTTGTTCGCCATGCTCATTTTGCTCCGATGATTTTTTGTTGCACCTGCTAAGTGCGTGTTAGTAGTTGGTGTCTATAAAGCAATTCTCGTACCAACTTTAAAAAAGCAAAGCTAAAATACTGAATTCTTTATCAGAATAGAAGATTTGAGCCTTTTGCTTTGTTGCTATTATACTGTGTGTAAATCTAAATGCACCATATTCAAACACTCATAATCACATTTACTTGAAAAGTGGCTTTTAATGTATCAAATTGGTGCACACTTATTTTCTATAGCTTGAAAAGCTGCTGTTTTGACTGAATATCCATCAGTCCCGCTTAAAATAAATTCTTAATAATTTGTTTTCTGTCATGTTAATGATTTCATTATGGAATATTTTTAATATTGTCGCGTTGAAGCCGAAAATTATTTAAACTTAAAATCAAACATATCTCATTATTATTCATATGTTTTTCATTTTTCAACTTTTAAACTGCCCATATTTCAGACTATCGACAGCATGAAATACTCTGCGCCATTTTGGTGACAATCCATAAATCTGATTTTAAGTGATTTATGGTTTTTTATGAAGCCAAACTTCAATGAGGTAAAATTTAAGCAGTTTAAACTTACCTTTAGATAGCTTATTACCAAAACACATTAAGACTTAATATTAAGTTTTGAAATTGATCTTTGATCTGTAGCCTATTTTCACAGTAGCATTCCATGATTAACCTTGTCTTGAATGAATTTTCTCCACCATAAAATGCAAATAAATCAGCTTATTCTCATATAGTGATTTCTATAAAATCATTATCCTGGAAATAGTTCAGCCGAAAATGTTTATTTTTTGCTATGATTATTCACACTCCATTTTTTAGCCATTTTGCTGCCTTTGGTTCAGGTTGGACCATGCAGTGAAAATCCGAATCATGCGAGTATTCTTGGACTATTCGAGCACATATACGTGCGCAAATTTCAATAGGTTAGCTCATGCTTTTAATGATCGACAACTATGACTCTTTTACCTACAACATCGTGCAGTATTTTGGCGAGTTAAATCAGGAAGTAAAAGTAGTCCGTAATGATGCCGTGACATTGGAAGATATCGAGCGATGGCAACCGAAGTATCTCGTCATTGGTCCCGGCCCGTGTTCACCAAGCGAAGCAGGCATTTCCATTCCTGCAATCCAGCACTTTGCCGGCAAAATTCCTTTATTGGGCGTGTGTTTGGGACATCAAAGTATTGGTCAAGCTTTTGGTGGAGATGTGATTCGTGCCAAAAAAGTCATGCATGGCCGCTTATCGGACATGTATCACAGTAACAAAGGGATTTTCAGCAATCTGCCTTCTCCATTTTCGGCAACGCGCTATCATTCTCTGGTAATTGATCAGGCAACCTTGCCGGAATGTCTGGAAGTCACCTGCTGGACCAATGAAGAAGATGGCTCTATGGAAGAAATCATGGGTGTGAAACATAAGACATTGCCGGTTGAAGGCGTGCAGTTCCATCCGGAATCCATTCTGAGTGAACACGGTCACCAAATCTTCAAAAACTTTTTAGAAATTTACGCATAACGAGTGCTACAAAGACTATGAATATTCAACAAGCTTTAAATAACATCACTAAAAATATCGAACTCACTCAACCGCAAATGGAAGAAGTGATGCGTACCATCATGCAAGGTGAAGCAACCGATGCACAGATTGGTGCCTTGATGATGGGACTGCGCTTAAAAGGCGAAAGTATTGACGAAATTACTGCCGCTGCTCGTGTCATGCGTGAGTTTGCAATTAAAATTGATGTCAGTGACTTACCTCACCTGGTCGATATTGTAGGTACGGGGGGCGACGGACAAAACCTGTTTAACGTGTCTACTGCATCAAGTTTTGTCATTGCAGCCGCAGGTGCAACCATTGCCAAACATGGCGGCCGCGGTGTGTCATCCAAATCAGGTTCTTCTGACCTGCTTGAACAGGCAGGCATCAACCTTGACCTGAACATGCAGCAAACTGAACGCTGTATCCGTGAAATGGGGGTCGGTTTCCTGTTTGCACCCAATCATCACAAAGCCATGAAATACGCTGCTGGTCCACGTAAAGAACTCGGCTTCCGCAGTATTTTCAACCTGCTTGGTCCGCTGACCAATCCGGCCGGGGTGAAACGTTTTGTGATTGGCGTATTCTCGACTGAACTTTGCCGTCCAATGGCTGAGGTACTCAAACAGCTAGGGGCAGAACATGTAATGGTGGTGCATTCTAAAGATGGTCTGGATGAAATCAGTCTGGCCTCTTCCACTTATGTGGCTGAACTGAAAGACAGTGAAATTACCGAATGGGAAATTCAACCCGAAGCCGTCGATATTGAATCACAAACCTTGACCGGCCTTTCTGTAGATAGCGCAGCTGAAAGCCTGACTTTGATTAAAGATGCCTTAGGCAAGAAAAAATCGGCTCTGGGTGAAAAAGCGGCCAATATGGTGGCACTGAATGCCGGTGCAGGCATCTACGTTTCAGGTTTGACCAATAGCTATAAACAGGGTGTCGCATTGGCACATGACATTATTTATGGCGGGCAAGCTTTAGAAAAGATGGGCATTTTGTCTGAATATACAAAAACGTTAAAAGAATACGAAGCTTAAGACAGTAGGACAAAGATCATGGTAGATATCGCAAATACAATTTTAGGCAAAATTGTGGATCGCAAACAGCAAGAATTTGCTGCTCGTCTTAAGCAACACAGCTATAAAGATGTGGAAGAACTGGCTCAGGCGGCAACACCTGTGCGTGGTTTTGCACAATCTTTACAAAGTAAACGCCCGGGTGTGATCGCTGAAATCAAGAAAGCCTCTCCATCGAAAGGCGTGATTCGTGAAAATTTCAATCCTGCCGAGATAGCCCAGCAGTATGAACAGGCAGGCGCTGCTTGCCTGTCTGTACTGACAGATGTGGACTTTTTCCAGGGTGCGGACGAAAATATCCGGATTGCCCGTTCGCACTGTGCCCTGCCGGCATTACGCAAGGATTTCCTGATTGACCCGTATGGCGTGATTGAAGCCCGTGCCCTGCATGCAGACTGTATTCTTTTAATTGTGGCGTGCCTGTCTGACCAGCAACTGGAAGAAATGTCTAAAACTGCATTCGAGCACAATCTGGATGTACTGGTTGAAGTGCATGATGAAGATGAGCTGGAACGTGCTTTACGACTTTCAGAACGTTGTTTGCTGGGCGTGAATAACCGCAATTTAAAAACTTTTGATGTCGACTTGAACACATCATTGCGTTTAAAGAAATTGCTTGAGCCTTCACGCTTATTGGTGACTGAAAGCGGCATTGCCACACCAGATGATGTCCACATGATGCAAGAACATGATATTCATGCCTTCCTTGTGGGTGAAAGTTTTATGAAACAGCCTCGTCCAGATCAAGCCTTTACTGCATTGTTTGGTCAGCCTGTAACGATTGAATGAATATTAGAGATTATGAGTAAACATGATTCTTCGCTTTCGAAAGATCAGTACAATTTACTGAAATCTTTTAAAAAGCAAATCACTCATCCGCATTCCTCGAATATTGCGAAGCAGCCTGCGCCTGTGCAAAAGGCTGCTGAACAGGAGCAGGAAGATGACTTCGCACTTTTTCAAAAGCAAATGCAAGGTGTCAAGAAAATGGACACCGGCAACATTGCCAAACTTGAAAAAGCCTCAAAGAAAAAACCGGATGCACAAACCTTAGCAAAACGTGCAGCTGCGACCGGCCCTATGCAAACCGATGCGACCGAATTGTCCGATACCCAAGCCATGCTTAATCCCGTGGCCAGCCAGGCCACATTAAGCTACCGCATTGCAACGTTGCAGCACAAAGTCTTTGAAGATTTAAAAGCAGGCAACCTGCGCTGGTTTGAGGCGGTTGACTTGCATGGCTGTACTGTAGAAGAAGCACGTGTTGCGGTACTGCAAATTATTCAGATGGCCAAAGATGAAAATCAGAACGTGATTAAGATTGTGCACGGCAAAGGTCCGGAAGCGATTTTAAAAACCTATGTCAACGGCTGGCTGCGTCAGCACCGTGATGTTTTGGCCTTTGTCAGTGCGCCTGAAAAGCAAGGCGGCACAGGTGCGGTTCTGGTTCTGCTCAAACGAAGCGAAAAGAACCCAAAATTCAAACAGTAATCGGAATTTTTCACTAAAACAGGGCATTGTAGCGGTTTTCTGCTACAATGCCGTCCTTGTTCAATATCAGTGTAAGTGAACACGTCTTATGTCTATGCAGCAATCCTACGCCAACATTTTAACTGCCGTTGGTGAAGATCTTAATCGTCCGGGTCTTAAAGATACGCCAATGCGTGCTGCTAAAGCTTTTTCGTATTTAACGTCTGGATATAGCAAAACTCTGGAAGAAGTGACCAATAGTGCGGTCTTCCCCTCTGACAACCGTGAAATGGTCCTGGTCAAAAATATCGAATTCTACTCACTCTGCGAACATCATTTACTGCCGTTCTATGGCCGTGTACATATTGCGTATTTACCTGAAGGCCAGGTATTGGGTTTATCCAAATTTGCCCGTATTACTGAAATGTTTGCGCGCCGCTTGCAAATTCAGGAAAACCTGACCCAGCAAATTGCGGAAGCAGTGGCTGAAGTGACCAAAGCTCGCGGTGTTGCGGTAATGATTGATTCTGCGCATATGTGCATGATGATGCGCGGTGTAGGCAAACAGGAATCCACCACCCGTACCGTGTCTTTTGTGGGCGATTTTAAAACCAATAAAGAGGAACGTCGTGAATTTTTAGCGGCTTTACCTGAAAGCTATTAATTTCATGCTAAAAAAAGCCTCAAGATCTGTTGAGGCTTTTTTTATGTGAGCTTAGAGTCTATAAGACTTTAACGTACCTGATTGAAGTATATACATTTAAGGATCGCTCATGTCGCAACTTTGGTTAGCCGGACAAGGTTTAACGCAGGCTGAAAAATCAATTGATTACCCCCGCCCTGACCGTTTGGTGCAAGGTAATCCTCAACGTGAAACGTATAGCCTGTATGAACATCCAAATATGGACTGTGGTATCTGGCACTGTGAAGTGGGCTGCTGGAACATTCAGTTTGCCGACAACAAACAGGAATTCTTTCAAGTGATTGAAGGGGTGGTTCGTATCCACGACCAAGCGGCTGGAACTTATATTGAAGTGAGCGCCGGAAATGCCGGAATTATTCCGCCAAGCTTTGCGGGAAGCTTCGAAGTGGTTGAAGCCGTGAAAAAATACTACGTGATTGTCGAAGCCTGATTTTCACAGAATAGACATCCGCCTGAAATTTCCAAAAAACTCCCCAAGCTTAAAGGAGTTTTTTATTCATCGATTTGATTTTTCCAGATTAAGCCTTAGCTGCCTGCTTGGTGACCTGAATGCAGTTTCGGCCATTGTTTTTTGCCGCATAAAGCGCTGCATCTGCCGCATCCAAGAAACGCTGATAGTCAGGATGACCATCATACAGTGCACAGCCAATACTGACGGTAAAATTAAAACTGATGCCCATACTGGTACGAATGGTGGTTTCCTGAATCCGGCTACGGACCTTTTCTGCAATCTCTTGTGCCCGAACCAGATCACTATCCACCAGCAGCAATAAAAACTCTTCTCCACCCACGCGGAAGGCATAATCACTGCCCTTAATGGAATCGAGCAGCACTTCACCAATAAACTTTAAAGCCGAATCACCGGCTGCATGGCCGAATTTGTCATTAATCCGTTTAAAGTAATCGGCATCTATGGCCAGCAAAGACAAAGGCGTATTATTTTTACGGGAAAAATTAATCTCCCGCGAAACAATGGTATGCAAATAGCGCCGATTGAGCAGTTGAGTGAGGGAATCACTGCCCGAGTCGATATAGTCAGCCACCTGAAACAGCTGATCGACCAGATGCTGAATCTCCCTGTTGTTTTCACGAATATGCTGGATGAGCTGAATGGCCTGCTCTCTTGCAGCTGCATTCAAAACTTGCTGGCTCAGCAGATCACTCTGGTGAATACGGTCAATAATGACCGAAACCTGCTCAGACCCGGTAAAGGCATAAGCGGCTTTATGGATAAACCATAAACCAAATTCAGATTTGGACAGCAAGGGATGCGTAAATTTCGGCTCATTCGAAAATACCTTAAACATCAGCTCATTTTCCCAGTCCAATAACGAACTGCGCTGCTTGTCCTTTTGCGAGGCTACATCCTGCATGGCTGAAAATAAACGATAGGTATGTTTTATATCATTATTTTTTTCTAGATTGACTTCATAGGAGCGGCACATAATTTCCGAAGCAAAACCCAGTATCTGTACAATATACGCTGCAATCAGCAGACTGTTTTCTTGTACCTGCTCGGCCTGAAGCAAAAAGACTTTCTTTTCAATTTCACCGATGCCCCGCATAATCAGCCAGGATGGAATACCGATACGCGCATGCACTTTGCCGACCATCAGCTGCTTTTCGACAATCTCGATAAAGTTCTGCTGTAGCGGCACATTAAAACAATCGATTAACCATTGATTCAACGTGGTTTTTAAACGGTTTTGCACCATATCATCGGATAAGAAATAGGAGGCTTCCTTTTCCTGCATGATATTTTTATAAAACTCATAGACCAGTGTTTGGGAATGCGCTTGGATAAATTGAAAGGTGTCATTTAAATCAGTTGTTGAAAAGCTCTGACAAACCGACTTCCATTGTGCAGCAAGCGTGGCAATGCTTTCAGTATTCATACTATTGATTCCAGCACCTTGAGAATATGAGGGAGATTTTTAGGTGAATAATATAACAAATTTTTACAAAGTAACGTTGTGAACTATTCGATGTTTTTCATAAATAGTGAGAAAAAATAAATTTCTTATAAGCTACTAAAAAAACCGTACATATCCCAGACTGGTTTTCATCCAGTCCTTATGGTCTTGTTGCTGGTATTGCCAACTGAAACGAATCGCATTTTGATGATTCAGGACATATTGCAGGTGGCTATCCAGTTTAAGCTGCCATTGCTGTGAATCTTGCCAATAAGGTAATTCAACTTGTATTAAGCTATTGATTTTATCTGACCAGATATTCTGGCAGCCTATGGTAGGTCCCATCCCGATACGCCAGCCCTGCTCTAACGCCTTGCCAACCTGTATATGGTTTTGCAGCTGCATATAGCACACATGCTCACGTTCCGGGTCTGCATAGCTATAGCCTATCTGAACCTTTAAATGGGCAAGGCCATGCTGCTCATGCTCACTGAATCGGCCATTTTGATCCAGCGATTCCTGCTTCCAGCCCAGGTTAAAACCCCAGCTGAGTGGCGTTTTAAATGGAGTTATCGGGTTATAGGAATTCACATTCAGAAAATCAAAGTGCTCCAGTTTCAACTTATCATCACGATACTGGATTGAGTCCTGCCAAAAAAGCAACTGTGTTCCGGTCCTAAAGCCCCCTTGTGGATCAATCAGGTCATGATAAGCCTGACGATGTCCCAGCTCGACAAACTTCTCACCCTGTACCTCACCCAGATTGACCGAAAAATGACGGGCATCATGCGCTTGAGTGGGGTCTACTTTAAGGCGTTGCGGTTGCTGGCGCTGTTTTTCCAGATCTATTTCACTGCGCATACTCAATAGCTGGCGCAAGCGTGGCTGGGCAAAACCTGGTTCAACTTTGGCTCCAATCAATTGCAGATATAAATCGTCATAGGCCATTTCTAAAATCTTGGCTTTATCGAAGTCGTTATAAGATTCTATGTGCTTAGACATCTCTACTGTTTCGGTAAAAGCGACTTGATGCGCCACTTTAGCCAGCTTTTTACCATGCTGTCTGGCTTGCGCTAAGAGCTGGGTTTCCAAAGCGGGCCGGTAAACTGTCTCTTTCACCAAACCTTGCTGCTCTATGGCCTTAATGGTTTCCACCGGAATGGCTGCAACTTTAAACTGTTGTTTTAAATTCAGCTGTGGACGAACCAGCTCAATGAGCCCCAATAAGCGATAAGCACAGTTATCACCCACAAAGTAATAAGGGAAACTGACATGTTTCATTTCCCAAATGTGCTGCACTAAAAATCGGGTTTCATCAGGGGTCAAACTGAGTTCATATTCCCACAAATCACGGCTTTCCAGATCGCCATATTCTTTTACCTTGCGGTAATAAGGCATTAAGGAATATTCACCCGGATACTGCCCGGTCAGGCCATTCCAGGCAAAAGCCCAGCCTTCACCATTGGTGACTGTTGCCGCATAATTCACCGCATAAGACACTAAATTGAGCTGTTTTTGATCTTTAGGGTCCAGACGCAACAAGGTATGCCCAAACATGGAACTGGGATTGCCCATAAAGTCGGTGGCATAGATGAGGGTTGCTTTATAGGGCTTGATCTGTCCAATCCAGTCGTCCAGTTCCGGACAAGTGACTTCTGGTAATTGTTGTGCTGAAAGATTGAGTTGCTGCATTAACCACTGACTGCGTGCTGGAAAACGGCAACGTACTGATTGATTCGGCGCTGCGGGTTGAAACAAGGCCTGGATATTGGCATGTAATTCCTGCTTTAAATCTGCCTTCCCGCCGTTTGATAAAAAATAACCTGCATAGCTGACTTCACTTTGTCCTTGTTTATCGGCATACATCAGTCTTTGCCAGGTGATGTTCTGGTCTAATTGTTGTTGGTCTGCACGTTCTATGTAGGGCTGAGCGATGTAAGCTTGAGCAGTTTGAGCAGTCGTTGCAGAATAGGCAATGGTGGAAGAGCTTAAAGCAAAAACGAACGCAAGTGATTTCATGCAAATTGGGTACTTATCTTTTATTCAAGAAGAAAGGTAAAATAAGAAAAAACCCCGTCAGACTGACAGGGTTTTGGGACATTCAATTATACGTAGGCTTTCAGCACTTCATCTTTAGCCATCACTGCTTGCAAAGAAGCAAGTACCTGAAGTGAATCGTGATTTTCTGCAGAATAAATTTGAGCGAAATTCTGTTTAGAAACCGCAAAGAAACGGGCTTTGTCTTGCGCTTTAATGTTTAAAAGTTCAGCCAGTACATTTAGGCTTTCCCCCTCACCCACAGCCATGTCACGTGCCAAAGATTCAGCATTTTCATTGGTAAAAGTCACCGCTTGAGCCGTCACCGTACCTGTACCGCTACACCCCAGCGTACCAAAAGTAATACCGAATAATTGGTTGGCAAAAAGGCCATTGGTCGTTGCAGCAAGAATTTTAGGCACCTTACCGGATTGACCTGCCCAGACTTGAGAACCGATACCACAACCTGCATCTCGATCTGCAAATGCCGCGGTAGAACCAAGTGCAACCACTGCAGCTAAAGCTAATTTTTTCAACATGGTTATTCTCCAAATTTATTATTCAAGCGTTCTAATTCTTCACAGTTGTGTAAATTTTATTACACCTCTGTAAGATAGCTGCAACTTTCTGATAACGCAAAGCAATTTCTACTAAAGTTATTTTTAAACATACAAGTCATTGAAATTATTTATTTTTTAAAGTCCAGACCCCATCTTTGCTGCGATTACCCAGTATTTTTAGCACCAAAACCAGACTCAAAAGCAGCAGTAAATACCACGACCCCATCTTGCCCCAACCGACCATATGCCAAGTTTCGACCTGACTGGGATAGAGCCAGATTTTATTAAAGGTACTGATATTTTCCGCAATCCAGATAATAAACGCCAATACAATCAGTACGACTAACATCGGTAGCTGAATCTGATGTTGCTGTAACTGGAAGCGAATTTTGGTTTTCCAGAAAATGATCACACTCCAGGCGAAAAGCAACAGGCGAATATCGGGAACAAAAAACTTGCTCATGAAGTTGATATAGGACAGCACCGCCAAAGCCAGCATGTTGTTAAAACCCGGCAATTTCTCAAATGACACCTGATACAGCCTGAGTGAGCGTGCAAAAAAACTGCCGACTGCCGAATACATAAAGCCTGCAAATAAAGGAACCGTCAGTATTTTAAACACTGCCGGCTGCGGATATTGCCAGGATGCTATTTGCGGATGGGTCAGAAAAATTTCCATGCCCATGGCCAGAATATGGAACAAGGCAATAACCTTGGCTTCGGCCCAGGATTCCAGTTTTAAATACAGCAAACAGGCCTGAATGATTAAGGCATAGAACAATAAGTAATCATACCGGAAAAAGCCGTAAAACTCCTGGCTCCCCATAGATGCACTAAGTGCAAAAGCAATCAGCAGCAATATCCCAAATAAGGCAGCCGAAGCTGCCTTAAATGAGAACTCAAAACATGATTTA
The DNA here is from genome assembly GCF_049808495.1 of Acinetobacter sp. G11. NCBI lineage: Bacteria > Pseudomonadati > Pseudomonadota > Gammaproteobacteria > Moraxellales > Moraxellaceae > Acinetobacter > Acinetobacter sp. G11. Next base: position 5,493 of record NZ_JBNCAT010000019.1, on the reverse strand, counting down.
AAAAAACTGATCAAGGTTGAATCCTGAAAACTGAGTGAACTCACATCTATTTATAAATATTTGGCGCTATATTCATGCACCGTATCAATAAACACTTTAGGATTCGCAGGATCAACCCACTGGGTAATACCATGGCCCAGGTTGGCCACATAACCGGTTTTCTCGCCATGCGCATAAGCATCATCCAGCATGGCTTTGGTGGCTTTTTCAATCGATGCTGGCGTGCCATATAAGGTGGCCGGATCGAGGTTACCCTGTAATGCAGCACGACCATTCACGGTTTGGCGGGCGACATTCAAAGGCGTGGTCCAGTCCAGTCCAAACGCGTCTGCACCAGTGGCCACCATAGGCTCAAGCCACTGGCCGCCGCCTTTGGTGAATAAAATAACCGGAACTTTACGCCCGTCTTTTTCACGTTTTAAACCGGCAACAATTTTTTGCATGTAATTCAGTGAAAATTCGATATATTCACGATGTGCCAGCGCACCACCCCAGCTGTCAAAAATCTGTACCGCCTGCGCCCCGGCATCAATTTGCGCATTTAAATAATCAATCACGGCAATCGCCAAGCGGTCCAGCAAAGCGTGCAACACTTCCGGCTGGGCATACATCATCTGTTTGGTGTAACGGAAATCCTTGCTTGAACCGCCTTCCACCATATATGTAGCCAGTGTCCACGGACTCCCTGAAAAACCAATCAACGGCACTTGTCCACCCAATGCCGAACGAATGGTGCTTACAGCATTCATCACATAATCAAGGTCGGATTTGGCATTGAAATTGGGCAAACTGGCAACATCTTGCTCTGTGCGGATGCTTTTATGGAACTTTGGACCTTCCCCGGCTTCAAAATAAAGTCCCAGCCCCAAAGCATCGGGTACGGTTAAAATGTCTGAAAATAGAATGGCAGCGTCCAAATCATAACGACGCAAAGGTTGTAAGGTCACTTCACAGGCAAAATCGTTGTTTTTGCACAGGGAAAGAAAATCGCCTGCTTTGGCACGTGTTTCACGATATTCAGGCAAATAACGTCCTGCTTGACGCATCATCCAAACTGGTGTGGTATCTACCGGCTCACGCAATAAGGCCCGCAGAAAACGATCGTTTTTTAGCGTCGTCATTTACTTTCCCATCTCATTTTTAATCTTCGAACCATCATAACAAAAAGGTCGAAAATTTAGTAACTTCTCTTGCAGCTAAAAATCGATCACGTTAAATGTAAAATAATTTTTACACAAAACAAATACTGCATCTCCTCATTTTTTCTGCAATACTTGCGTAGTTTTGTCACATAGTTAATGAATAATTCTTAAGGTTGAATTACATGTACGTTCGCACATTACTCGCCATGAGTTTAAGTTGCATTTTTGCAGGTACAGCATTTGCCGCATCTACTGCTGAACAACCATTAAATCCTAAAAAGATGACCAATATTGCAGTTCAAGATCCGATTGATCCACTTGCAACCGATGCAGCATCTGGTGCGGCCAGCACTGCGAATACGCAGATTACACCACAAGAACAAAATGACCTGAACAAGGCTTCAGAAACCCTGCAAGATCTTCAAAATACGGAAGATGAGAATGCTGCGATTGGCGCTGCACCGACAACAAAAACACTGAGCACTCCAACCGGTACCACTTCTGCTGCTGCGAAAGCGTCCTGGACCTTGGAAGGTTTAAATAACGCTGAATGGTATGACAATATTGGCAAGGGTCAATTTCCTGTTTATGCACGTGCACATGTGATGCTGAACAATGCCCATGCTTCTCCGGGTGCGATTGATGGTGCAAGCGGTAAAAATACCCTTAAAGCGATTGCTTCCTTCCAGCAAATCAATGGCATTAAACCAACCGGTATTTTAACTCAGGAAACCTGGAATGCTTTGATTGCTCGCCAAGGTTCCAAACCTGCATTTATTGAATATACGATTACCGATGCAGACCTGAAAGGTCCTTATGCACAAACCATTCCGCACGATTATGCCTTGCAAGCCAAAATGAAAGGTCTGTATTACACACGCGTAACGGAAATGCTCGGTGAAAAATTCCATATGGATGAAGACTTTTTGAAAAAGTTGAATCCTAAAGCCACCTTCAAAAAAGCCGGTGAAAAAATCATTGTGGCCAATATCCGCAATGAAGTTCCGGAAGATATTCATCTGATCGTTGCGCATAAAGGTGCAAAACAACTGTACTTGTTTAATAGCCGCAACCAGATGATTGGATCATTCCCTGCCACGATTGGTAGTTCAGATACCCCATCTCCTACAGGTACCTATAAAATTACCGGTGTAGCGCCAAATCCATGGTACAGCTATTCACCAAGTAACTTTATTCAAGGTAAAAATACTAAACCACTTTCTTTACCGCCTGGTCCGAATGGCCCTGTAGGCAACATCTGGATTGGTTTAAGCAAAAAATCCTTTGGTATTCACGGTACGCCAAACCCCTCTGCCATTTCCAAAACTGCATCGCATGGTTGTATCCGCTTGACCAACTGGGATGCCAATGACTTGGGCAAGAAAGTCAAATCAGGTGTAACGGTTAAATTCCTGGAATAATTCCTGTACGCTGCATCAAGAAAAGCCTGCATCCGTTGCAGGCTTTTTTTATAACCTGCTGCCTGAACAATAAAGACATCTTCAACAATCATCGTTTCAAAAATAGAATGATTTGTTGTCATTTTATAATTTCTATGTCATTTTCAAACCATTAAAATAAGCCCATGTTTAAAAATAATGATAGGAGCATCATGATGAATGCTTTTTTACATCCAAGTGACAACCGTGGTCATGTCAAAATGGGCTGGCTTGAATCTAAACACAGTTTCTCGTTTGGCAGCTGGTACAATCCAAAACTCATGGGTGTGAGTGCCCTGCGCGTGATTAATGATGACCTGATTGCAGCGCATAACGGTTTTGGTACCCATCCTCATGACAATATGGAAATTTTGACCTGTGTGCTTAAGGGAACGATTTCTCATAAAGACAGCATGGGAAATGAAGGTGGAATTTCTGCCGGTGAATGGCAGCTGATGAGCGCCGGAACAGGTATTCAGCACAGTGAAATTAACCAGGGTGATGAGCCTGTTCATTTATTGCAGATCTGGATTATTCCAAATGAACGCAATGCAGAGCCAAGCTATCAACAAATCAAATGTGACCCGCGTGAACAGCCGAATCAATGGCATTTGATTGTTGGCCCTAACGAAAATGCACCGATGCATATTCGTCAGCAAGCCGAAGTAAAAACTGCGGTGATTCAACAAGGTCAAAGTTTGCCTATTGAGGCGACTCAACATATCAATTATGTGCATGTGATTTCAGGTGCAATCAAAATTGCAGAACATACTGTAGAAGCTGGTGGCGCCATTGCCTTTTTAGAGGCAAGCCAGATTGAAGCCTTGCAAGATGCACAAGTGATCTGGTTCGATTTACCTGAAGTGAAGCATTAAAACGCGATTTATCCGCTTATCAAACTTAGCCTGAGATGATCATTGTAAAATGGTCATCTCACCCTCTTTAAAATACTTAAATATCAATAATTTTAATAATTTAGCCATTCAAAATTTAGGGTAATTTCTATATATCCCGATAATAAAAATATATAAATCACACCAATCCTCATCACATTTTTACCTAAATCGAGGCTTTTTTAGGTGAATATCAATTTGTCTTATTTTTAATTTTACGCATGCATGGAAACACCCTGAACATAAGACATAAATTCATTATGAGAAGAGAAAATCCATATGAACCAGATTTTAGATATTCAAACAAGCCAGCAACAAGCTTTGCTTTTTTTATTAGATTTTTTAAAACAGCGAGACTACCAGTTTACCGCCATTACCCCACTTTCCCATCAACGTATTCTGAGCCGAAAAAGACAAGAAAAAAATACTGCAATTACGCTTCGGGACATATTCGGCTGGAATTTGGCATTTGCCGAAACTGATCTCGAGCCGGCGCTTTTCGAAATTCTGAAAGACAATCAGCTTATCCATTTTCAGGATCATCAATGGCGGAGTGATGTACGTGTCGCTTCACTCGATCGTGAATTATTCATTCATTCCAGTTTCCCGACCGTTCAGCAGGATTCGGTATTTTTTGGTCCCGACACTTACCGCTTTGAGTATCATCTCAAACAATATTTGGCAGCTCGTCCCCATTCATTTAAACGTGCTGTGGAATTGTGCTGTGGTACTTCGGCCGCTGCCATTAGCATGGCCAAACATTATCCAGACTTTAGTGAAATAATCGTCTCGGATCTTAATCCGAAAGCGTTGTTGTATAGTCAAATCAATGCCGGCTTTGCAGGTTTAGACAATATTTATCCAGTTTACAGCAATTTATATGACCATCTGGAAGGACAGTTTGACCTTATTTTTGCCAATCCGCCTTATTTAATGGATGCAGATCAGCGCCAATATCGGCATGGTGGAAATCAACTGGATGGTAATGAACTCGCCTTCAATATTGTAAAAGAAGGCATTCAGCGACTAAATCCGCAGGGATGTTTATTTTTATATACTGGTGTGGCTATCCGTCCAGACGGTAATCCTTTTTTAGAACAGCTTGAAAAATTGATGCTGTCGCAACCGAATATGCATTGGTGTTATGAGGAAATTGATCCCGATGTTTTTGGTGAAGAGTTGGAGCAACCGGCGTATCAGCATATAGAACGAATTGCTTTGGTTTTGGTGAAAGTGGAATTGATGGGTTAAAAGTGACTACTATTAGTAGCAGCTTTTCTAACTATTTTGTCTTATGATGAGTGGGAAGCTCTTGCTGTACCACATCAACAACAATTAGTTGACGATACTAGAAATTAGTCACCAATATCAGGAATGAAAACCTGCTTTAAAGAGATTAATGCTCTATATTGCGGTTTAAAATCTTCATAATAACGATAAATTAACTCTACAATTTCTTTACCATCAATAAGCCTTAATCGTGATTTATTTGTAGCCTTACTTTTTGCTTGATTGCTATAACTCCCAAGATTAACAAATAAAGCATATTCTCCATCTTCAAGAGTACCTAAAAGTTGATTAATTTCAGGTAATCCATTAGATGTTAAAGTTTTTTTACATTGAACCTTGATAATAGGCGGTTCAAACCCGAGTGTATCCTTGTGAGCAATAACATCAACACCACCATCGCCCGACCTCTGAGTAACCCTAGCAACATACCCCATGCATTCAAGCAAATGAGCGACAAACTTCTTCAAACTGATAGCCGTTTAAATTTTGATGTAATCTACGAATAATAAAATCTTCAGTTGAATACTTTGCTGATTCATTAATTACTTTGGTTACTGTTTCATCATCTGGTATTTCTTCTTGTTCTAATTCCTGTTCTTGTAACTCAACAATTGCATCTTGGTGGTGTTTCAAAAAGTATGCTGAAAAAAACAATATGGCTTTTGATAAAATAGAGGTATGAAAATAACGCTACAAATCAAATGTCCTACCTGTCTAAGTAACAATATA
>NZ_JBNCAT010000018.1:0-58283 GCF_049808495.1 Acinetobacter sp. G11 | reverse complement strand
TGACGATGATCGCGGTGGCCGTGGTCGTAGCCGTTATGATGATGATGACGATGACCGTGGTGGTCGTGGTCGCAGCCGTTATGATGACGATGATCGCGGTGGCCGTGGTCGTAGCCGTTATAATGACGATGATAATCGCGGTGGTCGCTCAGGCCGTAGCCGTTATGATGACGATGATGATCGCGGTGGTCGCTCAGGCCGTAGCCGTTATGATGACGATGATGATCGCGGTGGCCGTGGTGGTCGTGGTCGCAGCCGTTATGATGACGATGATGATCGCGGTGGCCGTTCAGGCAGTGGTCGTAGTAGAAATACTACGCAAAGACGTGATGAATATGGCCGATTTACATCTGGCTAATCGCAACCTGCTTCATTTAAGAAAACTTAACAACTCAAATAAATATAATTCTAATTCAATCACACACTATCAAGCGTAGATTAATCTACGCTTTTTTATGCAAAGAATAAAAATACAAGAAAAACCCTAAAAAATTTCTACCCCTTAAATCACAAGAATTAAAAGACAAGAAAAATGGTATCGCTTTTAAACCATGCCAAACAAAAAACCAATCCTTTTAAAATTAAAAAGATTGGTTTAAAGCTATTGAGATGATGGAGTTCTAAGGACGTAAACGGTTCCAGGCATCACGTGAGGCATGTTTAGCCTCTTCCCAAGTTAGACGGGACTGTGCTTTTGATCCTTCCCACTTGGCACGAAGATCCGGCTCTACGTCTTCAAACCGCTTGCTTGAATCATACGCAGATACATCTTCATAACCTACCCGATAGGCGTGATGATAATCCCGATCATAGTCCAAATCAGGATAAGTATTTTGGCTGGACTTATAATAAGGTTGATTAACACTGTTTTCACGCCAATACGCATCTTCAACAGTGGGATCAATCGCCTCGCCTACTGCATGGCCAGCCACACCGCCGACAATTGCACCCACTGTCCCTCCGACAATAGCTCCGATTGGACCACCTGCACTACCGATTGCGGCACCTGCGGCAGCAGCACCCGCGGCACCTACACCCGTTCCCACTGGATGTGATTCATCTGTATCTGGGTCATTATCTACATCCTTTCTTACATCATTTGGATCGGCCATTTTTTTCTCCTTATAACAATAGGGTATTGAGGAAAATAAGCTGGTTATAGCCATTTTCACCTAGAGTGTTTCTATTTAAAAAAACGTCCAGGTTCGGTTCTTTAAACACGATCATCATTGGTATTAGGGTATTGATCTAGACGTTTGAGCTTATCTTATGCACAGGACTCACCCATGTATTACCTTGCTCATTCTTTAAATTTCCCATATTTTCATCTTTATTTCTTTCATATATGGAATAAAGAATGACTGCAATGATGACCACGACAATGACAGCGATTATGATTTTCACATCTTTTGAGTTCATATTATTCTTCACTTTTGATTAATGTGGATGAATAGAAATAATGAGACTATAAATCTGGAAAAACTTTTCACAAAGAACACTACCCGAGTATTAATCAATACTCCGATCAGAAAATCCAAGTCTTATTTCTGTGGTCTTTGCGGATTTTTAACTTACTGATTCTATTGTTTATGCTGAATCTTTTGAGTATTTTCTTGTGTAGCCATTTTATTTATCTCCTATGGTCTGAATTACTGCACACCTACAGCTTTATTCACTCTACTCTTTATATTTCATTGACCAAGCTTATATCTGTTTCAATTCTCTTCAATGTAAATCCTTTTATTTTATGTGGTTGATCTATATTAGAAGAGTGTTACGTACTTAACATTTATTCTTTAAAGTTTGACAAAAATAAATACAGCAAAATATAAAAGGCATAATAACCAGGCGATGAAATTCTATCTGATGCTTTAGAGATTTTGCTAAAATATGAGGCATATTCTACCTACAGGAAATTCATGTTTAGCTTCTGAATTTTTAAGATTAAGAAAGAACTCTTTTTAAAAAATTAAATATATACATTCAAGAAGTATTTTAAATTCCAACTTAATGAAAACCATGCAAAGAAAAATTAAACATGTGTTCTTGTTATATTGAGGAGATAAATTGGAGCTTCTTTTCTTAAGCATCGTTACAATATTGAATTAACAGATTCAAAAATTTTTGCCTTTCACATTTACTCAAGCTTTATTTTGTGAATAGAATTATAAGTATAAATGGCAAAGCAAAATGTTATGTTCCAGAAATTTAGACTCTTGTTGTGGTTCAAACTTTCTTTAATGTTTGATATTTATAACTTTCGTTTTCGAAATTTGACTACGGGTGAGATCAATCTTGCACGTCAAATTTTCGGTAATTTAATCAATTACGATGACGTTAAAATATTTAATATCAAATATCTTCCCTGGCAACCCGTAAACATGTATATGGCACCCAATGGCAAAATCTTTATGAACAACGAAAATTTTTGTGAAGACTTTTCCCAGCGATCCAAAGCAATGCAAGGTCTGTTCATACATGAGATGACTCACGTTTATCAATACCAGTCCAATATCAATGTTCTCTTGCAAGGTGCTCTATTACAGTCCGGATATTTTTTGAGTTTTAAAAAATATAATCCTTATCAATATGACTTTATTGAAAGCAAACCCTTTCATACCTATAACATTGAACAACAGGGCGAAATTGCAAGAGACATATTTTTTAAAAATATTCCTAACATTATTTTAAATAATCAGCACATAGTGCATTGATTTTTTCTGCTCATTTTTTAATCTTTTTTTTATTTATATATTTGATTACTCATTTTATCCTTCTTTGCATCTCTCATCGCACCCATCATCTTGTTTGATTTTCTAAGGAGGTAATTTCATCCTCCAGCCAGCTGATTGCTTTAAGAACGAGCGAGATCATGATCTCCAAAAGTATCAGGTTATAGCGCTATTTGATCCAACTAAAAGCTATTTACAAAATTGCTGGGTATTCATAATGACTTGAGATGAATGGACTGATTTTTAGCCATCTCTCTACAAGCTTTAATATGTATAATTTTGTGTATAACTCTCAACCACACCCACCTATCTAGCCTTAAACCGCCTGGCAGTTGTCCACCCGTAGTCAAGATATAAGTTTTACCTCAATTAATTGATTTAAAACATTTAAAAAGAATTTCACTCCAAAATCATTTCATTCAATCATGCTAATTCATTAACAACATGGCCATTTTTGCAGCCATGCTGTATTTTTTTGTCTAAATTCAGATTTTTTTTTGTTTTTTTCTCTACAAACGATGCAATTCGTATATAGTATCGAATTGCTAATTATTGATTAATACTTCTATTTTATTTGTCGTCACGTACACAGCATTGAACCCATAACCATAATAAATCTAGGTCTGTGTATACATCCCTATAGGTAATAGGATTAAGTTGGAATGAAAAGTTTTAAAATTGCCCTTGCACAATTCTCTCCGCATATTGGCAATATCGAAGCAAACACTCAAAAGATGCTTGAACAGATAAATGAAGCCAAAAAACAAAAAGCTGATTTAATTCTCTTCCCGGAGCTTTCTACTGTAGGCTACCCTGCTGAAGATTTATTACTCCGTCCTAGCTTGGCAAAACGCACGCAAAAAGCATTTGAGCAGCTCAGCCAAGTCAAAGATATTGTGATGGTCTTTGGTTTTGTCAATCAAACTGAAGATGGTCAGCGTTATAACGCTGCAGCCGTAATGAAAGATGGGCAAGTACTGGGCGTTTACAATAAACAGAACTTGCCAAATTACAGTGTATTTGATGAAAAGCGTTATTTCAGCGAAGGCCATCAACACCTTGTTTTTGAATATTTAGGTCATAAATTTGGCGTGCTGATTTGTGAAGATATCTGGTCACTTAATACCGTTCATCAATTATCACAACTGAATGTTGAAACTGCTTTGGTGTTAAATGCTTCACCTTATGAAGTGGGCAAACCGCAACATCGTGTCACCACCATGAGTGAACTGGCGAAACAGTTGAATATTAATCTGGTGTATACCAACCAGATCGGTGGTCAAGATGACCTGATTTTTGATGGCACCAGTTTTGTGATCAATAAAGATGGCGGCATTGCTTTACAGGCAGCAAGCTTTAAAGAAGATCTTTATTACGCCGAATATGAAGCGGAACAAAAAGCCTATAAAGTCGGAACAGTGATTCCTGCTTTAGATACGCTGGCTGAAATCTATCAGGGTCTGGTTTTAGCGACTCGCGATTATGTTCAGCGCTCTGGTTTTCCTGGTGTAATTCTGGGCTTATCGGGTGGCATTGACTCGGCATTAACACTGGCAATCGCAGTTGATGCCATTGGTGCAGATAAAGTCCAGGCAGTGATGATGCCTTATACCTACACCGCGCAAATCAGTGTAGAAGATGCAGCCGCACAGGCCAAAACTATGGGTGTAACTTTTGGTATTGCTGAAATCAATCCAATCGTGAACAGCTTCATGCAAACCTTGTATCCTTTCTTCGGCAACAGTCCTGCAGATGCCACTGAAGAAAACCTGCAAGCCCGTGCTCGCGGTACGTTACTGATGGGCTTGTCGAACAAGTTTGGCAATCTGGTTTTATCTACCGGCAACAAGTCTGAACTTTCAGTAGGTTACTGCACCCTGTATGGCGATATGGTTGGCGGTTATGCCGTGCTGAAAGACGTGTATAAAACCATTGTGTTTGAACTGGCGAAATACCGTAACAGCATTTCAGAGACTCCGGTTATTCCAGAGCGTGTCATTACCCGCCCACCTTCTGCAGAACTGCGTCCAGACCAGAAAGACCAGGACTCTTTACCTGCCTATGAAGTACTGGATGCGATTCTGTATGCTTATATTGAAGAAGATATGAGTCAGGATGACATTATCGCCAAAGGCATTGAAAAAGAAGTGGTGGAAAAAGTCATTCGCCTGGTTGATCGCAACGAATATAAACGTCGTCAAGGTGCCATTGGTCCGCGTATCAGCTCGCGTGCCTTTACCCGTGAACGTCGTTATCCAATCATGAATGGATGGGCGCCAGGTGTCTAAGCAGGACTTGGCCCAACAGTTTGCTCAAGCGCTTATGCTTGAGCAAACCTGCTTTATTAAAAAACAATTATTAGCAGAACAACATAATCCCTATATCGAAAAATTTGTTCATCACCTCTATATTCGTTCAGAACACATCACCTTACAGCAATTCGTTGATCTGAAAGCATTGCAACAAGTGGTACAAAAATATGCCTTTGAATTAAATCTCGGCGCTGAAATTTTAGAGTTCATCGGGGTGGTTTCACAAAGAATTCATCAACTGGCAATCAACAGCCAGACTCAAATCAACACGCTGCTGTCTGATGAATCATTTGAATTGTGGATGTATAAGATTCTCGAACTGGATCAATTGCGTCATTACATCCATGACAACCTGCAGCATAATCCGCAAGTCAAACATGTCAGCTTACAGCTGGCCAATCAGATTCTTGAAAGCAATACCCCGTGGCTGGATCATCTACGCAAGTTAAATACGCATCAGCATGGCTTGGGTTCCAAGATACTCAGTTTTATTCAAGACCAGCAACAGGCGATTGAACTGAAACTGGAACAGCAGCTTGCTCAGGCCCTGGTCAAACAACTTGCCAACCTGTTTTTACTGCCCAATGAAGAACTGGCCGATATCAGCCTGCATTTATGGGAAGATATCAAGCAGAGAACACTGCAAGAAGCCTTTTCTCAATTCCAGGCCATCGACTTTGAAGAGTTTTTTATTCTAGTCTATGAAACCTGGAGACAGTTGAGACAAAGTGAATACCTGCAGCAAGTCGTACTGGATGTAGTTACAGTTTTTTATGATTATTTTGCCGACTACAACTTACAGGAACTGTTGCAATCTGTAGGATTGAATGAAACAGATTTACATCAAGAAGCACGACGTTTCCTGCCCTATACCCTTCAGGCTTTGGAACAACAGGGCTTATTGGATGGCATTATTCAGGAATTGATTGCACCTTTCTATTCAAGTGAAAATACCCATCAATTTATCGAGCAATTCCTTCAAGAGAATTTGTAATTATTATAAAAGGTCGGTGTAGTCTATAAACGGATGATCAACAGACCTTTTTTTCTTTCGAGAATCAGTCTGACTTTTTTGATCCACAAAAAAAGAGACCATGCTGAGAGCATGGTCTATAAAAATGGTGGCTATGACGGGACTTGAACCTGTGACCCCCGCATTATGAGTGCGGTGCTCTAACCAACTGAGCTACATAGCCGTAAACTGTGTGCGCATTATCTAAATTTCGACAACTAGCGTCAAGCCCTTTATTTTACGAGTGTTCAGAGTTTGAGCGTTTTATTTTTTTTCAGTTAATATTTAAACAAAACGGCTATTTATTCAGGCTCTTTTCTGTTTTAAGCTTAAAATTAAGGTACTGAAATATTGAGATAAAATGCATCCATTCAAATTCCTCGCTATCGGCTTAATGACAATACTGAGTAGCTCGTGCCAGCTGATTTCACCCATATTCGTCGATTATAATGGGGTTCGCATGGATGTGGCACGATGGATCAACAATCAACAGCTTTTGAGCATGCAGCAAAAGCGTAGCCTTGCCCAGCTCAGCAAAGCACAACAAAAACTTTATCGAATTGAACAGATTCCGCAAGACCAGAAATTAGCCATTGCCACGCAAAACCAGATTGCCCTACATTGTGCCCGGTTACATCTTACTGAAAATAAAATCAGTCAGTTGCAAAACATTATTTTTGGGGAAAATGAAAAAGTCGCTATTTTGCAAAAATACGCTGAAGAATTTCCTAAAGTAAAACTCGATGCTAGTGCAATTCAATGTGAATAATCTATTTTAAAGACAAATTTTACCCATAAAAAAAGACCACGCTTTTAGAAACGTGGTCTATGAAAATGGTGGCTATGACGGGACTTGAACCTGTGACCCCCGCATTATGAGTGCGGTGCTCTAACCAACTGAGCTACATAGCCAAAACTGTGCGCGTATTATCTATTTCAGGCAGCTTGATGTCAAGAAATATCACGCAATAATTGTAAAAAATTTAGTGAAGTGAGCCGATAAGCCGGGTTCTGTCGTGAACGATCATTCCTCTAGGCGTACAATCACTCGTACGCTCAAGCGACCTACCCGAATCCAGCACGGGCCGTGCCTGAAGGATTCCTATTTGGTCTTGCTTCTGGTGGGGTTTACCTTGCCGTGAACTGTTACCAGACACGCGGTGCGCTCTTACCGCACCCTTTCACCCTTACCATCTCTCTTGGTCTCCCCGAAAGGAGATTGCAAAGATGGCGGTCTACTCTCTGCTGCACTTGCCGTCGGCTTTCACCGCCCAGGCGTTACCTGGCACCCTGCCCTACGAAGCCCGGACTTTCCTCCCCTGCTTCAATCACGGAGATCTCCACAGCAGCGATCGTCTGGCTCACTTCGGGGCGTATGCTAACAAATTTCAGCACTAATTACTGGTGCTTTTTTGTGCAATCAGCTTTTTATATTTTTCCATCAGTTCATCTGCCGATTCCACATGCTGGGGATCATGCGGAATACAGTCGACTGGACAGAACAATTGACACTGCGGTTCATCAAAGTGCCCCACACATTCAGTACATAAGTCCGGGTGAATTTCATAAATGACTTCACCCATGTATATCGCCTCATTCGGGCACACCGGCTCACACACATCACAATTGATGCATTCATCGGTAATATATAAAGACACGCTACCAACCTTGCTGTTGTTTCCGCTTAAAGGCCTCAACCACAGCTTGCGGGACAAACTGCGCCACATCACCATTTAAGCGGGCAATTTCACGTACCAAAGTAGATGAAATAAAAGAATATTGCTCTGAAGGAGTTAAAAATACCGCTTCAAAACCTGAATCCAGACGGCGGTTCATATTGGCCAGTTGGAATTCGTACTCAAAATCCGATACGGCACGTAATCCACGCAGCACTGCTGTTGCTTTCTGTTCACGGAAAAAATTGACCAACAGACCATCAAAACCCACAAATTCTACATTAGGCAAATGACTGAGTGATTTCTTCGCCAACTCCACTCGCTCTTCCAAACTAAAGACTGGATTTTTATGATGACCGATGGCAATCGCCACCACAACTTCATCAAACATTTTCGCTGCACGTGACACCAAGTCGATATGTCCATTGGTAATTGGATCGAAAGTGCCTGGATAAATGACGCGAGATTTAGTCATCCATTTTTACTCTAGTTTTTAGTAGAGCCCTATTTTAACAAAAACTTATTTTTTTAGTGAACAATCTCCTTAATTTTGAAAAAACTTCACCTCAGCGCGAGTTTGAGGCAAAATAGAGTCAATATTGGAATATGCGTATTATGTCGAAATCAATCGTAGTTAAAAAAAATACTGGTGGCACCATTGCGCAGAACAAGCGTGCTCGCCATGATTATTTTATTGAAGAGAAATTCGAAGCCGGTCTGTCCTTACAAGGTTGGGAAGTCAAGTCCTTGCGTGCTGGGCGGATGACCATTACCGAAAGTTATATTCTTTTTAAAAACAATGAAGCGTTTTTGTTTGGTGCGCAAATCCAACCCCTGTTATCGGCTTCGACACACGTGGTGCCTGAAGCTACCCGCACACGTAAATTGTTGCTTTCACGTCGTGAAATTGAAAAGCTGCTAGGTGCGGTGAATCAGAAAGGTTATGCCTGCGTACCTTTGGCCTGTTACTGGAAAGGTCCATTGGCCAAACTGGAAATTGCCTTGGTAAAAGGTAAACAGTTACACGACAAACGTGCCACAGAAAAAGACCGCGACTGGCAGCGTGACAAGGCCCGGATTTTCCACAAGTAATTTTGCACAAAAAAACCTCCAGCCGGAGGTTTTTTGATATTTAAAAATAATTATTTGAATTTATTTAACAACAAGGCAATGTATTCACCAAACCAGATGGCCGTATCCAGATCCCCTTGTGGTGGTGTCACCTCTACCGGCGCGTTATCCGACTGGGTCATAAGCCCTAAAAAGCCCGACATCCGGTTCAGGTCCTGCGAACCACGTCCAGTCGGCATCAGCGGCAAACCTGCCCATAGCATGCCGTGCTGCATGGCAAACAGGTTAATCTGCTGCAATACTGCCAGCTTGTCACCACTTAATCCGCCACCATTGGTAAATCCTGCTGCAATCTTGCCTTGCCAGGTCCGTGCCAGCCAGCGTTTGGAAGACTGTTCCATAAATAACTTCAAGGCAGAGGTAATGCTGCCCATGTAAGTCGGACAACCCAACATGATGGCATCAGCCCGATCCAGAACTTCCCAATCCACCTGCTCGATGTTCATGCAATGTACCTGAATACCGGTTTGCTTGGCCCCTTGAGCAATAAAAGAAGCAACCTTTGCAGTATGTCCATAGGGGCTGTGATAAACGATCGCAAGAGATTTAGAAGATAAAGACATATCAATAAAAACAATAGATTTTAATCAAGTTTAACAGTTTCAGGCCATAAACACGAATGTCGCCATACGCCCGGTTTTGGCTGCACGGCGATAGGAAAAATATTCATCTGCCTGTGTATAGGAGCATTGATCGCCCCCCAGCACCATCTCAATTCCATGTTGCTTTAAGATAAATCGTGCAATGGCATATAAGTCAGCATAAAACTTGCCTGCTTTTTCACCCGCCTTAAAAGCGCTGTCCAGTTCAGGGTATTTGGAACAGAAAGCTGTTTTAACTTCTTCGCCAATTTCAAAACAGGGCTGGCTAATGGCTGCACCCAACCATGCCCAGGTCGGCTGGGTCTGCATGGCTGCAATGGTATTTTCCACAATACCATGCGCCAGACCGCGCCAGCCGGCATGCAAATTCGCTATCTCCGTTCCATCGGCATTGCCGAGTACAACAGGCAAACAATCCGCAGTCATCATCATTAAAGCATGTGCTTTACGCTGGGTCACCACTCCATCCCCTTCCAGGGCTTGAAAAGGGATTTCTTCATTGATGGTATGGCAGATGGTGCTATGCGTTTGCGTCATCCAGGTGACTTTATCTACCCCGAATTCGGCAAACTGTTGCAGCAAGGCCATACGGTGCTGCTGTACACGTTTTGCATCATCACCCACATGTAAGGCCAGATTAAATCCTGCCAATTCAGCTTGTGCAGAAGGCTGAGTTTTTTCATGATGCACTCGCGTCTGCCCAACCCACACACCTGATGGAAGCCCTTGAACAAATTGCATGTCAATTTCCTTGAGCTTTTCCTTATGATTCATACCCACCCATAAAACCGCTTAGTAGGCTTTATTTTCACTGCGCAACACCTCAATCAACTGCGCAAAATCCTCTGCCCATGGTGCTTCAAACATCATTTCTTCACCGCTACGTGGGTGAATCAGCCCAAGTTTTGCTGCATGCAAGGCCTGACGTTTAAAGCCGCGTAAAGTGTCGGCCAGTAATTCTGAAGCACCTGCCGGTACACGGACACGATTCATATAGACCTGATCGCCGACCAGACCAAAGCCCAGATAACTAAAATGTACACGAATCTGATGGGTACGGCCGGTTTCCAGACGTGCCTGCACACGGGTGAAATGCTGAAAGCGTTCTTTCACGTTGTAATGGGTCACTGCATCGCGACCGCCTGGCAATACAGCCATTTTCACGCGATCGACCGGATGGCGCTTGATTGGCTCATCAATCGTGCCACCGGCAATAATGTTGCCGTATACCACCAGATCGTAAAGACGGTATACCGATTTCTTCGCTAATTGCTTGCTTAAAGAAAACTGGGCTTCCAGATTTTTCGCCACCACCAGCAAACCGCTGGTGTCTTTATCAATACGGTGTACCAGGCCGGCACGGGCCAGTTCTGCAGATTTTGGATAATGATACAACAAGGCGTTCACCAGTGTACCGGTCGTATTTCCCGCACCCGGATGGACCACCATCCCCACCGGCTTGTTAATGACAATAATATCGTCATCTTCATACACCACATTGAGGGGAATATTTTCCGGCAAACTTTTGGTTTGTACTTCCAGCTCGACATCCAGCGTGAGCAGCTCATTGCCTTCACATTTATACTTGGGTTTGACAGTGTTACCATTTACCAACAAATGGCCATCTTTCAGCCACTGCTTCAATTTTTCACGGGAAAATTCATTCCAGATGAGTGCCGCCACCTGATCGATACGTTGCCCCAAATAACTTTCATCCAATTGAAATTGCAACGATAAACGTGTTGCAGTAGAGTCTGAAGTATGGTTATCTGCATCCTCAGAATCTTCAAGTAAATTGAAATCAGTTTCAGGGAAATTAGAATTAGAAGATTGTGCTTGACTCATTTGCTCATTCAGACAAAAGTGGTTTAATAGCGCAATTGTAGCTCATTGCCAGTATTAACAGAGGAATTTTTATGTCGTTACCACGTTATAAAATGACAATGCTTGCTTTATCTTTAGGCGTTGCGTCGGCAATAGTGGGCTGTAGCAGTAATCCAAAGAAAGAAGTTGTGGACACAGGACCGCAGTCTAGCGAGCAAGTGTATATCCAAAAAGCAGAAAAAGCGCTTGAGCGTGGACAATATACCGATGCGGCCAAACATCTTGAAGCCATAGATACCTATTATCCAACTGGTGACTATGCACAGCAGGCACAACTGGAATTGTTATACGTTAAGTTTCAACAAAAAGATTATGAAGGCGCAGTTGCCCTGGCTGAGCGTTTTATCCGCTTAAATCCGCAGCATCCCAATGTGGATTATGCCTACTATGTTCGTGGTGTAGCGAACATGGAACAAAACTATGACGGTCTGCTCCGCTATACCTCGTTAAAACAGTCGCACCGTGATGTCAGCTATTTAAAAGTGGCTTATCAGAACTTTGTCGATTTCATCCGCCGCTTCCCATCGAGCACTTATGCTGTCGATGCGGCTCAGCGCATGAAATTCATCGGCACGGAACTGGCTGAAAGCGAAATGAACGCGGCACGTTTTAACATTAAGCGTAAAGCATGGCTGGCTGCCATCGAGCGCTCGCAATGGGTGGTGGAACACTATCCACAAACCCCGCAGATTCCTGAAGCTTTAGCCACCATGGCTTATGGTTATGACAAATTGGGAGATCAGCAGACTTCACAGCAGTACATTGAAGTGTTAAAGCTGAATTATCCGCATCTGGTCAAAGCAGACGGTAGCGTGAATATGCGTGCCGCGCATAATGAAGGTAGCTGGGTTAACCGTGCCACTTTAGGTATTTTTGGCCGTGAAGCAAAAACCTCTACCGAGGCAGAGCAACAGCAAATTTCAGAACAGTCTGAAAAGCGCAGTCTCACCAACCGTTTAAGTTTTGGTTTGCTGGATCGCCCTAAAACTGAAAGCAGCATTCCTGCTGCACCAGAGCAACAGCCTCAAGCAGAAACGCCGACACCAGCACCCGGCGCAGAATAAGCCCGGCTTATTGTTCGCATTTTCATGAAGGGCAAGTTATCATACTTGCCCTTTTGCGATTTCAATGCATCATATTGATCATTTTGCGCAAAAGGTATACAAATTACTTTTAACCGAATCACGCAATTTTTACTTGCGTATATTCTGACGGCTTATTGGTCACTCATTTAAATAGATTACATACAACCCGATTGCATACCTATGGCTATTCCTCAACACACGATTGATCAAATCCTGGATCGTACCGATATTGTCGATCTGATTGGTCAGCGCGTGAAACTCAAGAAAACCGGTCGTACCTATTCTGGCTGCTGCCCTTTTCATCAGGAAAAATCGCCATCTTTCCATGTCTATCGCGACAAGCAATATTTTCACTGTTTTGGCTGTCAGGCCAACGGCAACGCCATCCGCTTTTTAATGGACATTGACGGTCGCAACTTTATCGACGTGATGAAAGACCTATCGAGCCGTACCGGGATTGAACTGCCGAAAGACAATAACGACAGCAATAAAATTAAATATAAACGTGAAGCAGTAAAACCTGCGCCCACAGCACAGCTGAAAGAACAACCGAAAAGCACCACCGATCAAGCACAGAATGCAGCACTTGACGCACATTTTGATCCTTTTGCAGAATTTCAGGCCCAGGAAAACGACTACTATGGCGACCCTTTTGCATCCTTTGAACAGATGCCAATGGAAGAAACCCCACAAGACGGCAACCTGTTTGATCTGCTGGAAAATATTGCCCAGTATTACCAACGCCAGTTACCGCAAAGTGCCAGTGCACAGCAATATTTTAAACAACGTGGCTTAAGTGCAGAGACCATTGACTATTGGCGCTTGGGCTATGCACCGGAAGATTGGCAACACCTGGAAAAAGCTTTTCCACAGGATATTGAAGGCTTAAAACTACTGGGTCTTATCCGCACCAGTGACAATGGCCGTGATTTTGACTTGCTGCGCGACCGGGTCATTTTCCCGATCCGTGATGCCAAAGGCCGTGTGGTCGGTTTTGGTGGCCGGGCCTTAAATGACGAAATCAAACCGAAGTACATCAACTCGCCTGACTCTGAAGTGTTTCATAAAAACCAGTTGCTCTATGGTTTATATGAAGGCCGCAAACAGAAAGCCCAAGACTGGCTGATGGTTGAAGGCTATATGGATGTGATTGCCTTGCAGCAATATGGCATCTCCGGTGCTGTAGCAACCCTGGGAACAGCGAGTAACACTGAACACTTAAACATCTTATTCAAACAAAACAACCGTATTACCATTGCTTTCGATGGTGATGCTGCCGGACAAAAAGCTGCCCGCCGTACACTCGAGATTGCCCTGCCGTTGCTGAATGATGGCCGCGAACTCAAGTTTTTTGTGCTGCCCAATGATCACGACCCGGATTCTCTGATTCGCCGTGAAGGCATTGAAAACTTTCAACGCCTGTTACAGCAAGCGCCGTTACTCTCCGATTTCGTTTTTGCCCATCTCACCCAGAATCATGATGTGACCAAGCCTGAGGGCAAAAGTCAGGTCATGGGTGAATTACGTCAACTGACCGAACTGTTGCCAAAACAGGGGTCCTACCGTTATTTATTGCAGCAGTTCTTTAGGGAAAAACTGGGCTTTAGCCGCAAATGGCAACCGCAAGTCAATAATGACGCATCCTTAAGCTTCAGTACCAAGATTGATGCCGAAGAATATGTCATTGCGATTTTGATGAACCATCCCTATCTGTATATTCATTTTGAACCGCTACGGGCCTTAATTGCGCAGAATCAACTGCTGTTTAAAATTTTAAATATCTTCAATATCATTTTTGATGATTTACCTGATGATACCGAGCTGTCGCAATATTACGTTTTAGGGGCTTGTGCAGCGTATCACCATGATCTGCAAAATATTTTGCTCCATGCCAATGTCAGTGATTACACTTCTTCACCTGAACAGGCCGATAAACTGGCGGAAGATTTTTCCATTAAACTGCAATACCAGTGCCTGCAACAAAAACTTAAATCGAAGAAATTTGCCAGCATTGCCGAAATGCGCAATCTGAAACAGAAAATTTATGAGATTGATAAAAAACGCTCGCTCACCCTG
This sequence comes from Acinetobacter sp. G11, assembly GCF_049808495.1. Classification (NCBI taxonomy): domain Bacteria; kingdom Pseudomonadati; phylum Pseudomonadota; class Gammaproteobacteria; order Moraxellales; family Moraxellaceae; genus Acinetobacter; species Acinetobacter sp. G11. The sequence continues at coordinate 43,773 of NZ_JBNCAT010000018.1, read as the reverse complement.
CTGGAAGACTAAGCGAGCGGCAGTCATTTACAGCTTAAAATTCGTGTTTGGTATTACGCCGTTTGGCAAATACTTCTTCTAATTGTTCACGCATCGATTCAAAACAGCCCGGATCTTCCGCCTTGGCTGCCTGTCGCAACAAGATAGAAGTCGGATGCAGTAATTTTTGTGTCAGCCGGTGCGAAAATTCCTGCAAAACCTGCTCCGGATTGTCACCCTTGGCTATACGGGACATTGCCAAAGCCAGTTCTTCTTGCCTGAGTACTTCACCCTGTGCACGATAAGCCTGAATGGTACTGCCGGCATTTTTAATTTTTTGCTGCGTGAGTAAATCCGTAGCCAACTGATTGACCATCACCTCGGCTTCAACCGCCGCCTGGCGGCGTTGGGCAAGATTGTCATCAATCACGCTCTGTAAATCATCGACGCCATAAAGATACACGCCATCCAGAGATTCTACTTTGGGATCAATATCGCGCGGAACGGCCAAATCCACCAACAGCATTTGCTGATAACGACGCTTTTTCAACGCTGTTTTAACATCCTGATAGGAAATAACCTGATGCAAACTTCCGGTACAACTTGAAATGACATCTGCACGGTGCAAATTTGCCGCCAGTTCGGAAAACTCGATAATTTCCACATCAACACGATGGGCAATTTCCTGTGCCAGATTTTCTGCACGCGCACGGGTCCGGTTGCAAATCAGGATTTTTCCCACACCCATTTCCGCTAAATGCTTCGCCACCAGACTGTTCATTTCCCCTGCAGCAACGACCATCACGGTCAGTTTTTCAGGTTTGCTAAAAACCTGCAGGGCCAGCTGGGCAACGGCATAACCCATTGAAACCGCATGACTCCCCACTGCGGTTTCCGAACGCACACGTTTGGCTGCATAAAAGGCATATTCAAAAATCCGGTTTAAATCCGGCGAAACGGTATGTGCATCTTTAGCCAGAGACAGTGCAGATTTTACCTGTCCCAAAATTTGCGGTTCACCCAGCATCAGTGAATCCAGGCCACTGGCCACCCGCATTAGATGGGTCACTGCCTGCGCATTTTCGTAACGATATACATGATTAAACAATTGTTTAACATCTAGGCCATTTGCTTCGGCGAGCCAATTCATTACCATGTCTGCATTTTCAGACATGGCATAAACTTCGGTGCGGTTACATGTAGAGACCACCACCATATCATTCAGGTCATGGTTTTGGCTTTGCTGGGCAAGCAAGTACATTAATTTTTCAGGATTAAATGCAATCTGCTCACGCAGTTCTACAGAGGCGGTTTGATGGTTGACACCCAATGCAAAGAAAGACATATCAGATCATCATTTCGCTAAATTTATGCTATTGTGCGGTATTGGTGTCATAAAAAGCATTACTTGGATCAAGAAAAATTGCGTCAAACAAATAGCCGGATAAACGGCACGACAATTAAGCAATATTCTACCACATTCTTACTTGTGGGTAGCATGGCTTCCAGTGCTCATATTAGAGCATCTGGAGAAATTTATCATGCCAATTCAAACTATAATGCCATAAAACAAAGCATGATTGCTGAATTTGCACTGACCTATCATGACATTCCCACAGCATTACACAACTACACTGTGCTTGCAATTAAAAGCAATTCCACCACGGTTAAACAGCGCGCCTTAAATGTTGCGATTGAACAGGATGACCTGAAAGCGGCCCTGGATATTGCCACCCATTGGGTGGTACAGGAACCGAGCGACGTACCGGCTTTATTTTATCTTTCACATATTGCCTTAAAAGCCCATGAATATGAACTGGCCGCAGAAACGCTGGACAAGATTTTAAAGATTGACCCTAATGCAGACCTGGAAAAAATTCTGGTCGGGATTGCCCCTGAAGACCCAGAAGATCGCGATTATTTAATTGATGCCTTGCGTAAAAGCAAAGAGCGGGACAATCCTTCGGTACTGGTGCTCATTGCAGGTTTAGAAGCACAGAACGGGCAACTGGAACAAGCGCTGACCACCATCAGTCGTGCATTAAAAAAGCGTGCCAATGTGACCGGCTTTATTTTAATGAAGGCCAATTTACTCACTGCCCTGGGAAATGATGAAGAAACCCTAAAATGGTACAACAAAGCCAGCCGCAAACATAAAAACAATATAGAGGTTCGCTTAGCTGAAATTAAATATTTGATTAAGCTAGATAAATCAGAAGAAGCACTCAATAAACTCGAAAATTTGCTAAAAAAATGGCCGCATGAAGAAGAAGCGCTGTTTATTGCCGGTTTGACCAGTATTGACTTGCAACAATATGAAAAAGCTGAAAAGTATTTAGTCGAGTTACGTTATTCTACTCAATATCAAAATGAAGCCTATTACTACCTGGCCGTCAATGCCGAAAGAAAGCAACATTTTGAAACGGCAAAAGCCTATTATCGTCTGGTAGATGGCAGCCTGTACACAGTTTCACGCCGCAGCATGATTAATATTTTTTCTGCCCAGAACCAGCCTACCGATGCACTGCGCTTCCTGACCCAAGAACGGGTTAATTACCCGCAATATGCCAGTTTTCTATATCAGGCACAGGCCGATATTTTAAAACGCATGGACAATAAAAAAGCAGCGATACGCCTGCTTGATGAAGCCATTAAAAACGTCCCGGATGATCCGGAACTGATTTACTCTGAAGTGTTATTGCTCGATCCTTTTCAAGACCGGGAAAAACTTGATAGATTATTGAAAAAATTGCTGGAAATAGAGCCCAATAGCCCGACTTACCTGAATGCCTATGCCTATACGCTGGCACTGCAAAACCGGCGTTTAGATGAAGCCCGCCAGTATGTCGAACACGCTCTGGAATTTGCTCCCGAACAAGCCTCTATTTTAGATACATTAGGCTATATCACCTTTTTACAAAACGACTTCAAAACCTCGGCTCAAGTGTTAGAACAAGCCTATAAATTAAGTCAAAACGTGAAAATTGGAGTGCGTTATGCCAAATCTTTATACATGCAAGGTGAGCTGACAAAATTTAGTAAAGTGTTACAACAATTACAAAAAAATCATCCGAATGATCCGCAATTAGAGCAATTGAAATCGTTACTGTTACCGCAACCCATGAAAAAGAGTTAACTATCTGTATGCACATTTTTTCTAAATTCAGTTTAAGCCTGATTGCAGCAAGCACGCTGATTCTGAGCGGTTGCCAACAATACACCCAACCCCAGGCACCGAATGTTGCCCAGATTCCTGAAGCGGCAAAAAACTTCAATCTGCAAGGTAAAATTGGAGTAAGAACACCCGGACAGTCTGGCAGTGCATTCTTCACCTGGGTACAACAGCAGGATGAATTTGACATCGAGCTCAGCGGAATTTTGGGCGTGGGTAAAACCCAGATTTCAGGTCAACCCGGTAATGTTACCCTCAACAGTGCCAAAACAGGTTTGATTCAAGCCGACACACCTGAAGAATTATTGCAGCGTGCCACTGGCTGGCAAGCCCCTATTACCCACCTAGTCGATTGGGTACAGGCCAAACCGGCAACCACACAGGCAAAAATCAGTAAAGATGAGCAAAACCGTCCCATTCAGTTTCTGGAAGATGGCTGGACCGTTGACCTGAGTTATAACGAGCAGGCGCAGCTGCCAAACAAGCTGATTCTCAAACAACTCCTTGAGTCCGGTCAGGAAAACCGTATTACAATGCTCATTCAAAACCGTTAAGCCTATCCAAAAGTTCAAAATTCTATGATTCGTGTTCCTTCTCCTGCCAAGCTTAATCTTTTTTTGCATATCACTGGTCGTCGCGAGGACGGCTATCATGAATTGCAAAGTATTTTTCAGCTGATTGACCTGTATGACTGGCTGGAATTTAGCCAAACAGCAAGCCCTGAAATTAGTATTGATGGATTAAGCAGCGTCGATTTAGAGCACAACCTGATTTTCAAGGCCACACAGATTTTAAAGCCGTATGCAAAAGCATTTTCGGGCTTAAACATCCGCATTGAAAAAAACATTCCCATGGGTGCAGGACTTGGCGGGGGCTCTTCAAATGCAGCGACCACGCTCATTGTGGTCAATCAGTTATGGCAATGTGGCTTAAACATTGAGCAGCTGGCCGAACTGGGGCTAAAACTCGGTGCCGATGTGCCCATTTTTGTCCATGGCCGGAATGCCTGGGCAGAAGGCATTGGTGAACACTTAACATTCATAGACTTAGATCAAAAACAATACATTGTGTTAAAACCTGATTGTTTTATCAGCACTCAACTGCTTTTTTCACAAAAAACGTTGACAAGAGACACGAAGCCTACTAAATTTTGCGCCTATCAGTTAAAGCCATTTAACTTTGGAAATAACTTTGAGCCTTTGGCAAAAAGCCTATATCCTGAAGTTGATGAAGCGATGCAGTATTTAGACCAGTTCGGTATTGCAAAACTTACAGGTACAGGTGCTTGTGTTTTTACTGAAGTAACTGCCGATATGAATATTGATGAGATTTTAACTCATTCACCATGTAAAGCTTACCTGGTCAATAGTTTAAATGAATCACCATTACGTCATTTCAAGGTTATATGATAGGGGCGTCGCCAAGTGGTAAGGCACCGGGTTTTGATCTCGGCATCCGTTGGTTCGAATCCAGCCGCCCCTGCCATCATATTCATCTGTAGATTACTGTATTAGGGGCGTCGCCAAGTGGTAAGGCACCGGGTTTTGATCTCGGCATCCGTTGGTTCGAATCCAGCCGCCCCTGCCATTTAAACTTACGGTTTAAATTACAATATAGCAATCAAATTTAGGGGCGTCGCCAAGTGGTAAGGCACCGGGTTTTGATCTCGGCATCCGTTGGTTCGAATCCAGCCGCCCCTGCCATTTTTCTCAAAAAAGACAGTACAGTATTTGCATGTTCATTTGTTAATTCACCTTGACACAGAACAGCAAAAATATTAAAGTTCTGCCGCATTAGGGGCGTCGCCAAGTGGTAAGGCACCGGGTTTTGATCTCGGCATCCGTTGGTTCGAATCCAGCCGCCCCTGCCATCTATTTTCAAACATTCCAACCGCCAAGGGTGCTTCATGCCCAATCTTGTCGTTTTTAGTGGAACTGCACATCCACAATTCGCCCAAAAAGTCGTAAGCCATCTGCACATCCCTTTAGGTGCAGCATCTGTAGGTCAATTTTCTGACGGTGAAATCGCTGTCGAAATTACTGAAAATGTCCGTGGTAAAGACGTATTCCTGGTACAACCTACTTGCGCCCCAACGAATGACAACCTGATGGAAGTCCTCGTTATGGCTGACGCTTTGCGCCGTGCAAGTGCAGGTCGTATCACTGCTGTCATCCCTTACTTCGGATATGCTCGTCAAGACCGTCGTCCTCGTTCAAGCCGTGTACCAATCACTGCAAAAGTTGTCGCAGACATGCTGACAACTGTCGGTATTGACCGCGTAGTAATGATCGACCTTCATGCTGACCAGATTCAAGGTTTCTTCGATATCCCTGTAGACAACATCTACGGTACTCCTGCATTACTTGCTGACCTTCGTCAACAGCAACACCATAACCTCATGGTTGTTTCTCCAGACGTTGGCGGTGTAGTTCGTGCCCGTGCTGTAGCAAAACAAATGGGTGATATCGATCTTGCAATCATCGATAAACGTCGTCAAAAAGCCAATGAATCACAAGTGATGCATTTGATTGGTGATGTTAAAGATCGTGACTGCGTTATCGTGGATGACATGGTGGATACAGCAGGTACCTTATGTAAAGCTGCTGATGCACTTAAACAGTTTGGTGCGCGCCGTGTAGTTGCTTATGCAACTCACCCGGTACTTTCTGGTAAAGCAATTGAGAACCTGAAGAATTCTGTAATCGACGAACTCGTTGTCACAGATACCATTCCTCTGTCTCAAGAAGCCCAAGAACTTGGTAAGATTCGCCAGGTTTCAGTCGCCAGCATGGTTGCTGAAACAATTCGTCGTATTAACAACGAAGAATCTATTAGCGCAATGTTTGATTCTTATCTATAATATAGCGCTAAATTTTCAAAACCCTGCCTCAAGCAGGGTTTTCTATCGCTGAGCTGGTCGAAAACTCAGCTTAATTAAACTTAAATAGGAATGTCTATCATGGCAAACTTCGTATTAAACGCAGCAGCACGTGAAGAAGCAGTACAAGGGAAAGGTTCGAGCCGCCGCCTTCGTCTTCAAAACAAAGTACCAGCAATCATCTACGGTGGTGCTGCTGAACCTGTAGCAGTTACTTTAGAGCTTCGTGAGCTTGTTAAAGCGCTTGAAAGCAACGCTTTCTTTGAAGAAGTTGTTGAAATTAAAGTTGGCGACAAAGTTGAAAGCGTTAAAATCCAAGCTTTACAACGCCACCCAGCTAAAAACACTCCATTGCACGCTGACTTCAAACGCGCATAAGTGTTAACGGTGTAAATTAGTGTCAAAACTTTCGCTAATTGTTGGTTTGGGCAATCCTGGCAAGGAATACGCCCAAACCCGCCATAATGCAGGCTTCTGGTTCGTTGAACGCCTTGCAGAACAATATGGCATCTCTCTCAAAACCGATCCTAAATTCTGCGGAATCAGTGGTCGAGGTAATATCGAAGGTCAGGACGTTCGTCTGCTGTTACCCACAACCTTTATGAATGCCTCTGGCAAAAGTGTTGTACCCTTCGCCAAATTCTATCAAGTTGCTCCTGAATCAATGCTGATTGCACATGATGAACTGGATATGGAACCTGGTATCATTCGCCTGAAAACAGGTGGTGGTCACGGTGGACATAACGGTTTACGTGATATCGTTCCGCATACAGGCCCTAATTTCCATCGCTTGCGTATCGGTATTGGGCACCCGGGTTCCAAAGAACGCGTATCGGGTCATGTCCTGAGCAAAGCTCCGAGCAGCGAACAAGGTTTAATGGATGACGCTATTGCACATGCTTTATCCCGCATTAAATTGCTGGTGAACGGTGACATACAGCCAGCCATGAATCAAATTAATGCCTACAAACCGAACTGATCATTCTACAAATAATTGAATTTTCCTTCTTGCCATGTTGCTTTTTTCGGAGCAAAATGCGCTTTCTGCGGATTACTGATCCAGTAAGAAGTGATTTGATTTAACTAAGATAAAATCTTAGGTCAACTAAGGAGACGCTAGCCATGCTTTCTCGTTTATTAAAAGCTAAAATTCACCGTTGTGTCGTGACACAAGCAGAATTACATTATGAAGGTTCTTGTGCAATTGACGGCGTGTTAATGGATTTAGCCGGTATCCGTGAATATGAAGAAATTCATATGTGGAACGTGACTAATGGTAAGCGTTTTACCACTTATGCCATCCGTGGTGAAGAAAATTCAGGCATCATTTCAGTCAATGGCGGCGCTGCCCTGCAAGCGGATGTGGGTGATTTAATGATTATCGCCACATTTGGTGATTTCACCGAAGCTGAAGCCAATGCCCATAAACCTCGCCTGGTTTATGCAAATCCGGACAATACAGTGAACCACACAGCCAACTGTATTCCTGTTCAAGTGGCTTAAGGTTGAAAGACATGAAGAGCTCGCAATAGGCGGGCTTTTTTATTACCTATTAATTTCATTTTATTATTCACATAATTACTATCCATATGACTGATTGATCTATAGAAATTTGTGCCCTCCCTGCAAAACAGGTCTATACTTATGGCACATCGCTTCAGGGCGGGGTGCAATTCCCCACCGGTGGTAATTTAAAACTATATTTTTATAGTATTTAATCAGCCCACGAGCCTGTAAACCAAAGAGGGTTTACTCGCAGATTTGGTGAAAAACCAAAGCCGACGGTATAGTCCGGATGAAAGAAGACGACGTAACCGATATTTATACGTAATATATCGCTGCGACCCCATTTCTGCATCAGTCCTGAAATGTTCAACCGTATGTTTATTTTACGAGAGCGTTTCAATGTCTAGTTTGATTCAACCCGAAATTTTCTTCTCAGCCCTTCCCCCAGCTGAACAACGTATTCAAAAAGCATTAGAAGATATCCGCCAGGGCAAACCGGTTTTGGTGATGGATGACTTTGAGCGTGAAAATGAAGCCGACCTGATTGTGGCGGCAGAAACCTTAACTGTGGAAACGATGGCTCGCATGATTCGTGATGGCTCCGGCATTGTCTGTCTTTGCCTGACCGATGAGCTCGCCAATCATTTAGAACTCCCACCTATGGTGACTGACAACTCCAGCCAGTTTAAAACCGCCTTTACCGTGACCATTGAAGCCGCACAAGGGGTGACTACAGGAGTTTCTGCAAAAGACCGTACTACCACCATTAAAGCCGCAATTCAGGATGGTGCCGTGGCCAGTGACCTCAACCGTCCGGGGCATGTGTTTCCCTTGCGTGCGCGCGAAGGCGGTGTTTTGACTCGACGCGGCCATACCGAAGGCACCATTGATCTGGCACGTTTGGCTGGCCTAAAACCCGCTGGTGTTTTGTGCGAACTGACCAATCCTGACGGTACGATGGCCTCTGGCATTCAGGTTCTGTCTTATGCACAGACTCATCATTTAACCGTGATTACCATTGAAGAACTTGTACAATACCGTTTGCAGCACACTCTCTAAACCACGCCACATAGCTTGCTACAAAAAAATAAAAGTCACCAGGCTGGATCATTAAGCCTGATGACTTTTTGAAATCCAGACTATTTCAATGCACCAAAAATGAAGGAATCTTATTTATAAATTTTAAGAGATAAAAATGAACCTAGTCCTCATCTTGCATACTTTGCAGCAAATGCATACTGATGCCATCCGCCCGTAAAAAGGCCAAATCATAACTAGCCGTGGCAAGGGCCAAAACACGTCGCTCAAATTCATCCCACAAAGGACGCACTTCTTTATAGTGAATACCTAAACCACTCTCATCAGTAAAATGACGATTTTTCTCACACAACTTTAACGCATGGTACAGCTTGCGTCCCTTGCTCGCGTCCGGACGCAAACGTACACGCTTGGACAAAACAAAACCTTCAACATGGGCGATATCCGCCATGGGCAACATCGGAATCAAAATCTGATCCAGTTGCGAATCCAATCGATGCCAAATGGCCGTATGCTGCTCTGCTGTATAGGTATTCCACTTAATCACTTCATGATTAAAACGACGGCACCCCCGACAGACCGAATCACCAAACACCGTAGAGCAACGCCCTGCACATGGAGTCAAAGAGGCCATTTGACGATCAGTATTCAAAATAAACTCCGAAATTCAACAACATTCAGGTCTGGCAAATTCAGACCATTTTTCTGATTTAAGATGCAATGAGCACAGGCATCATACATCCCCAAACAGCAAATTAAAAACCATATTTCATACTCGGTTTTATCGCTAATTGTGCCAATTCACGTTAGAATATGCGCCTTAAATTTTGTCTTACCTGAATACATTTGGAGTTTTCCATGAACGCTACTGTAGAACAGCTTGCACCTGTAGAACAGCAAGCGACCACTGACTGGGTTGTTGCGGCACTATATCAATTTAAAGAAGTTCAAGATCCGGCCGATCTGCAGCAACGTCTTCTTGATTTGGTAAAAACCATCAATCTTTGTGGAACTCTCATTGTTGCAGGAGAAGGCATTAACGGTACTGTAGCGGGTGACCGTGCAGCAATCGATACCATTCATCAATTCCTTTTGAATGAAGGTTTTAACACAATGGAATATAAAGAGTCTCACAGCTCTGACAAGCCATTCCGTAAAATGAAAATCAAACTGAAAAAAGAAATTGTAACTTTAGGCGTTGAAGTCAAACCGCGCGATTTAGTCGGGCACTATCTTGATCCGAAAGAATGGAATGAACTGATTGCACGTGATGACGTAATTTTGATTGATACGCGTAACGACTACGAATATAAAGCCGGAACGTTTAAAGGCGCAATTGACCCTAAAACTGAAACCTTCCGTGAATTCCCGGAATATGTCAAAAAAGAACTGGAGCAGCACAAAGACAAGAAAATTGCCATGTTCTGTACCGGCGGTATTCGCTGTGAAAAATCCACTTCATTATTGCTTCAAGAAGGTTTTAATGAGGTCTATCACTTGAAAGGCGGTATTTTAAAATACCTAGAAGAAACGCCTGCCGAAGAAAGCATGTGGGAAGGTGAATGTTTCGTTTTTGATGGCCGTACCGCTGTTACTCATGGTGTAGAAGAAGGTCAAAACATTAAGTGTCATGCTTGTGGCTGGCCTTTGCTTCCCGAAGAAGTGGAACTTCCAAGTTATGAACATGGCGTGTCTTGCAAATACTGCATCGACAAAACCAGCGAAAAGCAAAAAGCCGGTTTCCGTATGCGTCAGTCACAAATTGCAGCAGCTAAACGCAAACGCCTATAATCAAATGTCCTAAATCAAAGTCCTCATAAGAGGGCTTTTTTTTATTTACCTAAAAACAACAATAAATAAAAAAAAGATCACCAAGTTTTACCATTAATGTGTGTCAAGTCACAAATAATCTGTTAATCTGAGATAAAAACTACAACAAACTTATAAACCATTAATTTTTAACGTGAAATATTTAACTTATAACCTAAAAAGTAACGTGAAAAAGGAGTTAAATTATGTCAAGAACAATCAGTCGCTCAGCCAATTATACTCGACGCTTTTACCTGGTACGCGAAAAAAATCTGCAAAAAGTCGAACATATTAAACAAACTTTAGAGCAAGAATCCCATCTGTTTATTGTAATGATGGGAGCAGTGATTGGCAGTATTTTCTCCCTGTTTATTGCCTATCATCTCACACCTAATTTGCTGGAATATGCCTTGCTCGGTGTGATTCCATTTGCACTCGCCTATAGTTTAAGAAAAGTTTATATCCACACCCTGATTCATAGCCAGGAATAATCCAAAAGGATTGCTTGGCTATGCTTTACCCTGCAACAAATTAAATTTAGGATGGTGTAAATATCACTAATATTTTTATCACTTTATGAATCTGACAGAGTGGATTATTTCCATTATGGAACAATTGGGCTATCTCGGTATTGCCCTGCTGATGTTTCTTGACAATGTATTTCCTCCCATTCCTTCTGAAATCATCATGCCTTCCGCTGGCTATTCTGCATCGCAAGGCCAGCTAACTTTGTTTGGCGTCATCATTGCCGGCTGTTTCGGTTCATTGCTTGCGGCTGCTTTATTGTATTGGATTGGCTATAAGTTTAACCATGACAGCATCTTTCGTTTTGTCGACCGCTATGGCAGATATCTATTTATCAAATCGAGCGATGTTAAAAAGTCACTGGACTGGTTTGAACACTATGGACATCGCATCGTATTCTTTGGCCGCATGATTCCTGCCGTACGTTCGCTCATTAGCATTCCTGCAGGCATGAGTCGAATGCCTTTTTGTAAATTTATGTTTTACAGTGGTTTAGGTACTATTATCTGGACCACTTTCCTTGCCTGTGTCGGTTTTTATTTTGGAGAAAACCAGCATTTAATGCAGCAAATTTTCAGTAAAGTCAGTTATGTGATTATGTCCATTGTAGTCATCATTATTGGCTGGGTTGTATACCGTAGACAGCAGCGTAAAAATCGTCCATCCTGAATCAAAGTTATCCTCGGGAGGCTAAGGCAATGTCGCATTATCTTAAATATTTTGCAGTTGTTTATAGTATGGTCTTAATTCTTTTGGTCAGCCTCTTGATTTTTGGCTTAAAACTGAATGCCATTACCCTGCTGCCTGGGCTGATCGCTTCAGCATTTCTAAGTGCCAGACATTTTGTCAAAAAAGAACAACGTTTACCCAATGCCAAGGAGAAAAATACAATGGTTTGGGGATCAACAGTGATCGCCATGACCATTGGTTTTATCGTGATGTTTATCTCAATTTTTATGCATCCGCGAACTGAGGAAATTCTGATGACGATGAATTATGCCGGAAGAGCCCGAAATTCATGGTTGGTCGCAGCTGCGATTGCCCTACATGGGCTGATCTTTCATATTGCTTACAATGGCTATGCCCGCTATACATTAAATAAATTCAAATAGTTTTTAATGATGAATTACCCTGTCTCCTATAAAAAATCACGCCTAAAAAAAGCACCTTATGGTGCTTTTTTTATCTAAGGAATTAATTTGATATGAATACATGAACTGTGATTATTACAGTGCAAGGCGTACCATCACGCTGGCGTGTGGTACATTAAATATAATTCATTTAAGTTATCCGGAATTTCTTCAGCAATTTCATCCATGAGCTGGCCATTGCGACGGAAAGATTCCATTTGTGGATCTTCTTCATCCACACCACTGAACACCATCATTGGCAAAGTTAAGTCGACCAATTGCTCTTCATGTTCAGGCGTGAACCAAGCATCTTCATTTAAGAACATCGCATCGACAAAGCCAACGCTCCAGTCACCTAAACTTGAATCCACATCTGCTTCTTCAATTTCAAAAGGAAACTCGATTCCTTCTTCATTGGCCAAGCTTTGACGAATTGATTCTAACCATGCTTTTACTTGTGCAATAATTTCTGCAGGTACCTTCTTTTGATTGTTGTCAAAAAGTTCGTCCAGCCATTTATCGAATTTCGGACCAACCGCAATTGCACATAAAAAGCCATGAGTAGCCGGGAAATCTAGACCATATTCATTTTGGTCGCCATCTAGATATTCGCTCAAAAGGTCTAAATCTAAAGCACTCATTTAAAATCCAGTTTGTAAAATAACTACGGCATAGCATAGCATTTTAGCCCGCTATACAGAATCCAATTTTAGTCTTCTTCGTCATCAAAATCGTCGTCATCATCCAGATCATAATCAAAATCTTTCAGCTCGCGCTCTAAACGACGTTGTGCGAGAAGATCATCAATGAGGCGACGTTTTTCTAACGACTCTTTAGCACTAATTTTGCTTGATACTTCATCAAAACTAACATCATCATCACTGTAGCTATCATCTAGTTCAAAATCTGTAGAAGACACTAAAACTACCTCATGGTGAAAAAAAGTGAATGGGTCTAGGCGCTATTTATCCTGCTTATATACTATTGTCAAGTATTTTTATTTTTTTCTCTCACAAACCTGGTTTAATCTTGTTTTTCCCCCTAAAAATTGTGTATTTATTAGTACCTAGAATTTTCAGCCTGGCCCGTTAAAAACTCAGTATATTTTGAGTGTTCCACCCTGTGGACTTGAAAAAAAAAATTCCAGCCCAATATTGAAAACAATTGTTAAATCAAATTCATATTTTTAAATGAGACTTGAGCAATCAATATTCAAAACAATTTTAAGCAAATTGTGCTATCATGCACGGTTTTTCACTGCCACAGATTCAACGAAGAGTAAGCAAAGATGAGCGATATGACTTCCCCTACTTCGCAAGTAGCGGCTCTGATTAGCCGAGGCAAAGAGCAAGGTTACTTAACTTACGCTGAGGTTAACGATCATCTCCCGGACTCGATCACGGAAAGCGAACAGATTGAAGACATCATTCAGATGCTTCAGGACGTGGGTATTCCAGTTCATGAACGTGCGCCTGAATCTGATGACGCCATGTTCGATGGCTCAAATGCTGAAGCTGCCGATGAAGTTGCCGAAGAAGAAGCGGCAGCCGTACTTGCTTCTGTTGAAAACGAACCTGGTCGTACCACAGATCCCGTACGCATGTACATGCGTGAAATGGGCACGGTTGAACTATTAACGCGTGAAGGCGAAATTAGCATTGCTAAACGCATTGAAGAAGGTATTCGTGACGTTCTGCACTCGATTGCCTACTGGCCGAATGCCGTTGAAGTTGTATTAAAAGAATATAACGATGTCATTGAAGGTGAACGTCGTCTTGCTGATATTTTATCGGGCTATTTAGACCCGGAATCTGATGAAGAAATTCCAGAAGTTTTAGAAGATGAAGCGGACATTGATGACGAGGAAGAATCAACCTCTAAATCGACCAAAGATGTAAAACTGGACGATGATGACGAAGAAGAATCTGAAAGTGAAGATGATTCTGAAGGTGAGTCAGGTCCTGATCCAGAAATTGCACGCGTACGTTTTGCTGAACTGGAAGAAGCCTGGAAAACAACCAAAGCTGCAATTGAAAAGCACGGTCGCAACAGTAAACAGGCAGATGAAGCGCTTCAGGCACTTGCCACCGTGTTTATGATGTTCAAGTTCACTCCACGTCTATTTGACATCATTTCTGAAATGATTCGTGGCACACATGAACAGATTCGTACATCTGAGCGTGAAGTGATGCGTTATGCGGTACGCCGTGGCCGTATGGACCGTACCCAGTTCCGTACCTCTTTCCCGGGTCAGGAATCTAATCCAGCCTGGTTAGATGAACAAATTGCCAAAGCACCTGCCGAGCAGAAGGCTTACCTGGAAAAAGTACGTCCAGATGTACTGGCATTCCAGCAAAAGATTGCCGACATCGAAAAAGAGTTAGGCTTGAATGTTAAGGAAATTAAAGACATTTCTAAACGTATGGCAGTGGGTGAAGCCAAAGCCCGTCGTGCGAAGAAAGAAATGGTGGAAGCTAACTTGCGTCTGGTTATTTCGATTGCGAAAAAATATACCAACCGCGGTTTGCAATTCCTTGACCTGATTCAGGAAGGTAACATCGGCTTGATGAAAGCCGTAGACAAGTTTGAATACCGTCGCGGCTATAAATTCTCAACCTATGCTACCTGGTGGATTCGTCAGGCAATTACCCGTTCAATTGCCGATCAGGCGCGTACTATTCGTATCCCGGTACACATGATTGAAACGATTAACAAGATCAACCGTGTATCACGTCAATTGCTTCAAGAAATGGGTCGTGAACCAACGCCTGAAGAATTGGGTGAACGTCTGGAAATGGACGAAGTTAAAGTCCGCAAAGTGCTTAAAATTGCCAAAGAGCCGATTTCTATGGAAACGCCAATTGGTGATGATGAAGATTCACATCTTGGCGATTTCATTGAAGATGGCAACATCACCTCTCCGGTAGATGCAGCAACTTCAGAAGGCCTGAAAGAAGCGACTCGAGAAGTGCTGGAAAACTTGACTGAACGTGAAGCGAAAGTCTTGAAAATGCGTTTTGGTATTGATATGCCAACCGACCATACACTGGAAGAAGTCGGTAAACAGTTTGACGTTACCCGTGAACGTATCCGTCAGATTGAAGCCAAGGCATTACGCAAATTACGTCATCCTTCCCGTTCTGAACACTTGCGTTCATTCCTGGAAAATGACTAAGCCATAGTAATACCGATGGGGGTTGAAAAGTTGTCCAATAGCCCCATCTAGTATTCAGCAACACATAACGCCTGCACTACGCAGGCGTTTGATATATAAGTGGGACTATTATGACCATGTTAGACCGTACACCATCTCGCGAACTTCAAGAACATCTTTGGGTCTTTCCTATGGATTATCCAATCAAACTGATTGGTGAAGCCTGCGAAGAGTTACATATTGCTGTTGTAGACATTTTGGTAAAACATTTCCCAGACTTTGACGGTAACAGCATCAAGGTACAACCTTCACGTACCGGGAAATATCATTCTTTGACTGCTCGAATTGTTTTTGTCGAACTGGAACAGGTACATGCTTTATATGCTGACCTGGCAGCCTGCCCATTGATTAAAACTGCGCTTTAAGAATATAAAAAAACACGCTTCATGCGTGTTTTTTTATTTGTAGTACAATAAAAATATTATTAATACTACAAAAAAGTTTAAATCGTGCAGCGATCATCCCCATCTTGGCATGATTTCATTATAATTCTTTCATCCTCTTAAAAACTTTTAAGGACGCACTTCACGTGACTGATGCTGTTCTAAAACCTAAACTGATTATTCGCCAATTTAACCAGCTCACTCCCTATCTCGACCGCTTTCAGGATATGAAAAACCTGACTGAAAACCGTGATGAGAATACCCCAGATGAACTGTGGATTTTGCAGCATCATGATGTGCTGACCCAAGGCCAAGCCGGCAAGCCTGAACACATTCTTATGCCCAGCAATATACCAGTGGTACAAACGGATCGCGGTGGACAGGTCACCTGGCATGGTCCGGGTCAGCTGGTTGCCTATTTCATGTTTGATTTAAACCGTTTGGGCTGGAATGTACGCACCTTGGTGTCTTATGCTGAAAATTTAATGATTGCACTGCTGAAAAAATATGGCGTTGAAGCCTATGCCAAACCGGATGCTCCGGGCGTGTATGTCAATGAGCGTAAAATTGGTTCGCTGGGTTTTAAAATCCGCAAAGGACGCAGCTATCATGGACTGGCACTGAATATCGACTGTGACCTGTCTGGTTTCCATACCATTAATCCATGCGGTTATGCAGGTTTAGAGATGGTCCGTATTCAGGACCTGGTGCAAGATTACCCAAAATTCGAGAACTTATGCGGCGATATCATTGAAACTTTAAACAGCAGCGGTTACTTTAGGGAAGTTCAAATCATGCAACAATAACTTTGCTTTTGACATAAAAATAAATTAGAGTATTTACTCTAAACTAATAAAATATTTTTAGATAAGGGATACGCGAGTGATTTCAACCAAATCCGTTAAGCCCGCTTTACAACTGACCTATGTCAAACTCATGATGGATGTGATTGGCAGAGGTTTAGTCATGGCGAGTCAAGTCGATGCCGAAGTCAAACAGGAAGTTGCAAAATTTCCTGTCGGTTTTGTGCTATCGATGAAAGTATTTCCGAATGGCCCAGCTTTTATTGCAAAAGTCACGGAAGACCATCAATTACAATTACTGCAATCTGTAGACAGCAAACCTGACCTCACCATTACTTTTAAGCATTTAAGCCATGCTTTTTTAGTGTTTTCTTTTCAGGAAAGTACAGCACAGGCTTTTGCCCACGACCGTATGATAGCCGATGGAGATATTTCATTTGCCATTCGTCTGGTACGCTGCTTAAACAAAATGGAAGCGCTGATTTTACCTAAACTCCTCGCCGAGCTTGCTGTAAAACAATACCCAACCGAATTGAGCCTAAAAGAAAAACTGACTGGAGCTGCAAATATTTATTTGAAAGTAGCTCAATCCTATTTTAAACGGAGTGCATAACATGGCTAAGCCTTATTACGAATTTTTCTGTCCAGTCAAAGTCATCGCAGGTCATGCCGCCTTAGAACATATTCCGTTTGAACTTGCTACTTTAGGTGCAAAACGTCCGCTCATCATTACCGACAAAGGCGTACGCAGCAACAATCTGCTCGCTCCTATTGAGGCTGCTTTTGAATCTACCGATGCGGTAATTGGCCATATTTTTGATGATGTTCCACCAGATTCAAGCGTACAAACCGTTCGAAATGCAGCAAAAGCTTATCGTGATCATAATTGTGATGCGATTATCGCCGTGGGGGGCGGTTCAGTCATTGATACCTCCAAGGCAACCAATATCCTGGTGACCGAAGGCGGCGATGACCTGCTTAAATATTCAGGTGCACATAACCTGCCAAAACCGTTAAAACCATTTTTCGTGATTCCAACCACATCGGGTACCGGTTCAGAAGTGACTATGGTGGCTGTGGTGTCCGATCTGGAAAAAAATGTCAAAATGCCGTTTGCCTCTTATTACCTGATGCCGCATGCAGCCATTCTTGACCCGCGTATGACCCAGACCTTGCCACCGCATTTAACTGCCATGACAGCTATGGACGCGCTGACGCATGCGGTTGAAGCCTATACCTGTATGGCAGCCAATCCGATCAGCGATGCTTATGCAACGGCTGCGATCAAAAAAGTCAGCAACAGCCTGTTCAATGTTCTGGACAACCCGACTGATGAGTTTGGCCGCCTGGAACTGGCTCAAGCTTCAACCATGGCCGGGATTGCATTTTCCAATTCAATGGTTGGTTTAGTACATTCATTAGGACATGCTCTAGGTGCGGTTGCCCACCTGCCTCATGGCCTGTGCATGAACCTGTTCCTGCCTTATGTGCTGGAGTACAACAAGGAAGTGAATGGCGATAAAATTGCCGAATTGTTACTCCCTTTAGCTGGACCAGACATTTATGCGCAAACCCCTGCACATTTACGTGCCGATAAAGCGATTGCTACAATTCTGACCATGCGTGATCGCTTGTATGCACTGACTAAATTGCCACGTACTTTACGTGAAACCGGCAAGGTTTCAGAAGCGCAATTGAATGAAGTCGCAGACAAAGCATTAAATGACGGTTCTATTATTTACAATCCGAAAGAAGCCACCCTGAGTGATTTAAAAGCGATTTTAGAAAAAGCTTGGTAAATATTGAAAAATAAGTGAATATAGCCAAAAATAAGCCTGATGTTTTTTTGAGCATCAGGCTTTTACTTTATGGAAAATTAAAGCGAATCTTTTATATCAAATGGCATATTTACTGCATTAAAAATTCATAAAGATATTGGCAAAAGGTACCAAACTGGAGTAGATTGGCGCACTTTTGTTTTATTCATTTAGGGGGGATCGTTCGTCTCAAACGATCCTTGTAAACATGACTGATCCTTGATCAACGATAAGAGGATAACGCCGTTGACAAATATCTCTGGGACTCAATCGGCAGCTAAACTGCAAAAAACGCTTGGACTGTGGCACATCATTATTATTGGTTTAGCTTATATTCAGCCAATGACATTATTTGATACCTTCGGTCTGGTTTCCGAAGAAAGCCATTATCACGTGCCAACTTCGTACATTATTGCCCTCATTGCAATTCTGTTTACTTCTATTAGTTATGGGCACATGATCCGTCGTTATCCCTCATCAGGGTCGGCATATACCTATGCTCAAAAATCGATTCACCCTAATGTCGGTTTTATGGTGGGCTGGTCATCATGGCTCGATTATCTACTGTCACCAATGGTCAACATCATTTTGGCCGTCATTTATCTGGAAGCCCTTTTCCCTGGCGTGAACCATTGGGTTTGGGTCGTTGTACTGACCGCATTTATGACCGGGGTAAACTTGCGGGGTGCCAGATTCGTTGCCAACTTCAACGGCCTGATTGTATTGGTTCAGCTGGCAGTCATCGGGTACTTCACCTGGATGGTTTATTCTCTACTTGCAGGTGGGGTCAATGCCGATGGGACATTGGCAAATGCCAAATACCAGTTGTGGAGCCTAGATCCGTTCTGGAATGAAATGACAGCTTTAGGCCCTTTAATTACCGGTGCAACATTGCTTTGTTTCTCTTTTACCGGTTTTGACTCACTCAGTTCACTGGCAGAAGAAACTAAAGATACTGAAAAGACCTTACCCAAAGCGATTTTCCTGACTGCACTTATTGCAGGTGTCATCTTTATTATTAGCACCTACTTCATGCAAATCTACTTTCCAAATGATCCGAAGACATATTTTGAAGATGTTGCTGCAACCCAGCCGGACATTCTTCAAGCCGTTGGTGGAGTAGCATTCAAAACTGTGGTGCTTTATTTCGCAATCGTTACGGTGATGGCATCCGGTATTTCTGCACATGCGGGCGTTTCACGCCTAATGTATGTGATGGGCCGTGATGGCGTGATCAACAAAAAGATTTTTGGTCATATCAGTCCGAAAAGCTACACACCGGTTTACAACATTCTGATTGTCGGTGGCGTGGCTTTAACTGCTGGTTTCATGGATCTGGACATCGTGATTTCAATGATCAGTTTCGGTGCCCTCACTGCCTTTACCTTTGTGAATCTGTCTGTGATTTCACGTTATGCATTACGTGATGGCCGTACCAAAAATATCAAAGACATTATTAGCTTTGTTGTCATTCCTTTACTCGGCTTCTTAAGTATTTTTGCCATGTGGCTAGAGATTGAAGATACCGCATTGAAATTCGGTTTATGGTGGGCAATGTTCGGTATTTTGTACCTGGGTTATAAAACCAAAGGTTTCAAACACCCTGCTCCACAGCACAACGAGTTTGATGATACGCATTAATGTTTTGATTCCATGCATAAAAAAAGACGCTCAATGCGTCTTTTTTATGATCTGAAATTAGACCAGTTCTTTAAAACCTTGCTGACGCCATGCTTCATACAGAATAACTGCTGTAGCATTAGACAGGTTTAAACTGCGAGAGTTTGCTGCCATGGGTAAACGAATCCAGTGTTTTTTCGGGAACATCATGCGTACATTTTCAGGCAGACCGCGTGTTTCAGGTCCCATCAGCAAAGCCACGGGGCGGTTTAAATTTGAGGTATGCGGAGTTTCAGAACCTTTGGTGGTTAAAGGATAAATGGCATTGTTATCAATTCCCTGTTCTTTTAAATACGCCAGGCATTCTGCAAAGTTTTCCCACACTTTCATGTGTGCCCATTCATGATAATCCAGGCCTGCACGTCGCAGCTTTTTATCGTCGAGCTCAAAACCCAGCGGTTTAACCAAATGAAGTTGCGCACCGGTATTGGCACATAAACGGATGATATTCCCGGTGTTGGCAGGAATTTCTGGCTCGTACAAAACAACGTGGATCACTTTTTACTCACTCTAATTTTATTTAGGCAATGTTTGGACTTTGCTGATCAAGCCGGGAACCCGATAGAGGATTTCTTAGCCAAGCACCGCGTTCCGTTTGCAATTAAACAACTGCAATAAATCGCAGCTTATCCTCTTTACTCAGGCACAGCCTTCATCTTGCGCTCGGGCAACACGAAGTGTTGCTTATCCTCTTTACTCAGGCACAGCCTTCGTCTTGCGCTCGGGCAACACGAAGTGTTGCTTATCCTCGCTCATGCCCACTGCAATTGTTCACGCAGTTTTACCACTTCACCAATAATGGTGAGCGTTGGCGCTTGAATCTGATGCTCCGTCACTTTCGATGCGATATCGGCTAAGGTTCCCACCACCACTTTCTGGTCAGGGGTAGTCCCTTTGGAAATCAGGGCAACCGGCATGTCTGGACGCTGGCCATGGGCAATCAGCTGGGCACAGATTTTTTCCAGCCCCACCAAGCCCATATACAATACCAGGGTCTGGTTTTCATACACCAGCTCATTCCATGGCAACTCTGGCGAACCTTCCTTTAAATGCCCGGTCAGGAAGCGTACACTTTGTGCATAGTCACGATGGGTTAAAGGAATACCGGCATACGCAGAACAGCCCGAAGCTGCAGTAATGCCGGGTACCACCTGAAAAGCCACGCCTGCAGCAAACAGTTCCTGAATCTCTTCGCCACCACGGCCAAAAATAAACGGATCACCGCCTTTTAAACGGCAGACGCGCTTACCTTGGGCAGCATATTCCACCAATAGCGCATTAATCCCTTCTTGCGGCACACTATGATTGGAACGGGCTTTACCCACATAGACCTTTTCCGCATCACGGCGGCATAAGTCCATAATTGCAGGCGACACTAGACGGTCGTAAATAACGACATCTGCCTGCTGCATCAAACGCAATGCTTTTAAGGTCAGCAGTTCAGGATCGCCTGGCCCCGCACCCACCAGATAGACTTCACCTTTCGGCGCTTTCCATTCCATTAAGGCTTGCTCAATCAAACGGTCGGCTTCAGCAAGATTGTCATTAAACACCTGTTCTTTGAGGGGACTGACATACAGGTCTTCCCAAAAAATACGGCGTTCATCCGGATTTTCAATTTTGGCTTTGACTGCGGCACGCCATTTACCTGAAAAATCGGCAAGTTTTCCCATGCCATGCGGAATGCTCGCTTCCAGCTGGGTACGGATTTGACGGGATAAAACTGGTGATTTGCCATTGGTGGCAATTGAAACCACCAAAGGAGAACGGTCGATAATGGCAGGCACCATAAAACGGCAATGCGGTAGATCATCGACACTATTCACCAGAATTTTTTCAGCTTCGCAAGCTTCAAAAACCTGAACATTGGTGGCTTTATTATTGGTTGCCGCAATCACCAGACGGTAATCACGCAACGGAATATCTGGACTAAAAGGCGCTTGGACATATTGCCCTTGGCTGGCACGAACAATCTCAAGTAAATCATTTTCGATTTCAGGCGCAATCACATCAATGACTGCCCCTGCTTTTGCCAAAAGTACGGCCTTACGGTAAGCAATGCGCCCACCACCGACAATCAGACAAGGTTGCTGCTGCAACTTTAAAGAGATTGGAAAGATATCCACGAATGACCTCAATATTTTAAATCTGACTGTCTTAAGCAATTTTCATGCACAAAATTGTGCTATTCATAAATTTATTGATCAATCCGAAGATCAATCAATAAATTCCGCACCGCCCATATATGGACGAAGCACTTCAGGAACCTCAATCGAACCGTCTGCACGTTGATAGTTTTCCATCACCGCAAGCAAGGTACGGCCAACAGCCAAACCTGAACCGTTCAGGGTATGCACAAATTCGGTTTTCTTCTGGTCAACACGGTAACGTGCTTTCATACGGCGGGCCTGGAAATCACCCATGTTTGAACATGAAGAGATTTCACGGTAGGTATTTTGGCTCGGTACCCAGACTTCAAGGTCATAGGTCTTGGTTGAACCAAAGCCCATATCGCCACCACACAGGATGATTTTACGGTATGGCAGACCAAGTGCCTGCAAAATGCCTTCAGCATGCCCGGTCAGTTCTTCCAAAGCCTGCATCGAATCTTCAGGTTTTACAATTTGCACCATCTCGACTTTGTCGAACTGATGTTGACGAATCAGGCCACGGGTATCACGGCCATAGGAACCTGCTTCGCTGCGGAAACATGGCGTATGTGCGGCATATTTCAATGGCAAACGTTCAGGATCAATAATTTCGTCACGCACGAAATTGGTCACTGGCACTTCAGCGGTTGGAATCAGGTAATATTCTTTTTCACCCTGCAATTTGAATAAATCTTCTTCAAATTTAGGCAATTGACCTGTACCGCGCAATGAATCTGCATTCACCAGATAAGGCACATAGGCTTCAGTATAACCATTTTTCAGGGTATGGGTGTCCAGCATGAACTGGGTCAGCGCACGCTGTAAACGCGCCAATGGACCTTTCAGAACACTGAAACGTGTACCGGTCAATTTTGTTGCAGTTTCAAACTCCAAACCGCCCATCCATTCACCCAGGTCAGTATGATCCTTGATTTCAAAATCAAATTGACGCGGAGTGCCCCATTTTAAAATTTCAACGTTGTCGTCTTCATCTTTACCCTCAGGTACAGATTCATGCGGCATGTTTGGAATGCTTAAAGACTTGGTTTCAATTTCAGTTTGCAATTCTGCAAGTGCAACTTCTGCGGCTTTAATTTCATCGCCAATGGCTGCCATACGCGCCATAATTTCAGATGCATCGCCACCAGATTTTTTAATTTGGCCAACTTGTTTTGCACCCGAATTACGCTCTGCTTGCAAAGCTTCAGTTTTCGATTGAAGCTCTTTACGGCGAGCTTCAAGGGAAGCCCACTCTTCGACATTAAGCTGTACACCACGTTTTGCCAAGGCTAAATTTACAGCCTCAATATTATTTCTGATTAATTTCGGGTCGATCATAGCCAATCTTTTGCAAAGAAAAAAACTGGCTATAGTGTAAGCGCTAAACATTAAAAAAGACAGTGATCGAGCGGACAGCTGTGGCTTATTAGAGCAAATTTACCCGAATTAAGCTGAAATTAGGACGATGGATACTTGGGCAAACCTGGCAAATATTCCGCTTTAATCAGTTTGCCCAGTGCCGAATAAGGCAAGGTCAGCTCGGTCATGCCTTCTGCATAGGAAGCCAGTTCATATAAGGGATAAACAAAAACAATGCCATTGGCACCATAGTAAAAATTATCACTTAATTTCAGTTTTTCCCTGTCGATACTGTGCTGCTCCAGCCAGATACTGTTTGAATCATACAAAGTATTCAACAATTGCTGCTCTGTGCCTTTGACCATAATATCTTGCAGCGCCAGACGCTTTTTGTT
The DNA here is from genome assembly GCF_049808495.1 of Acinetobacter sp. G11. NCBI lineage: Bacteria > Pseudomonadati > Pseudomonadota > Gammaproteobacteria > Moraxellales > Moraxellaceae > Acinetobacter > Acinetobacter sp. G11. Next base: position 19,935 of record NZ_JBNCAT010000018.1, on the reverse strand, counting down.
TTTCAAATCAAAATTGACAAATTCCTGATGATACATGCCATGCGCAGCACCGGATGAATAGGTATAGGTCTGAATGGCAAAGGTTGCCCGATCATACTGCTGACTGACAAAACGAATATAGGTCGAGCTTTGACTTAGATTGGGGTTCGCGCCTTCGGCAGTATTGATCTTTTGATTGGGCGCTGTAGAAAATGCAATCGGATCGGCTTTTTTCACCCGATCGAGAAAATAGTCATCTCCCCATTTCAGATTGGTTTTTACCGTTTGAATCTCATACTGGGTACAACCTTCCGCATCACATGCTTCCGGTTTGCTCAGTTTCACAGGAACAACCTTGGCTTGAATTAATGGAATTGTCTGGGTATTTTCCTGCTTGGTCGTACTTGCCTGTTCAGGCTGTGGAGCAGGTCGTTCCTGACACCCTGTTGTGACAAGCGCTGCTAGAGAAACAGAAAGTGCCCATAGCCATTGTTTATTCGTGCGTGTTTCCATTTTATTTTTACAACCTGAGACCCTTAGAATGCTTCTGCACTATACAAAGCCAAGTGACTGAATAAAATTTAAAATATGTATCTTTAAGCATGTTTAGCCGAATAATGAAGCATTCGTATAAAAAATGCCTGCTTTTAAGACAGGTCCACCCAATTACCATGAAAGCCCAGGGGCACATGTACGCCCAGGATGATTTCGGCTTGAGGTTGAACATTGAGTCCTTGCGCTTTCAGAATCACTACTTTGGAAGATTGTTTATGGATATGCTGCACATCAGATAACAAATAGCCCTCACCTTCAGCCGCTTTTGAAATATTGAGCCTTGTAATGTCCAGACTCAGGCTTAAATATACTTTTTACAGTTACGCCTTGTGAATAAAAACTTCCTCATTTTCTAGCAGAATCTCCAATAAAAAAGCAGCCACGCAGGGCTGCTCTTAATTAATAAAACCTTAATGAAATATTATAAATCAATTTATTATTGATCAATAATATCGGTACCTTTTGGTGGCGTGAAATTAAAGGTTGAAGAAGCAATGGACGGATTTACTTTCACATTATTGAAGCGCACATAGGTAGTTTGCCCTAATGAGTCCTGCAGAATCATCAAACTTGGTGCTTTATTTGCGCCAAAACTGATGGTCAGGCTTTGGAATGCACTGTCTTTCACTTTAGGGTACAAGGTGTAATAAGTCTTGCCTTTATCTGGTTGAGTCACCCGATAAGACTTCATAATCTGGCTGGTATTGCCCGACAATAACAATGCCGGTGTATTCGCTACCTGTTCATCCAGACTTTGACGGACGGCTTGCTGTAAATCGGGATCATAAATCCAGACGGTTTTACCAGAGGTTACAATGGTCTGTTTGGCTGGACTGGTGGTTTCCCAGAAGAACTTGCCAGGACGCGCCACTTTCATCACCCCTTTAAAGGTCTGGTTCATGTGTTGTCCGGTCAAGCCTTTTTTCTGTGGGGCTTTACCCGAAGTTGCCTTGGTGGTTTGTTCAAAATTAGCGGATAAGGTCCGGATATTGCCTAACTGTTTGACCAGATTGTTCGTTGCTTGCTGCTCCGATGCTGCTACAGGTGCAGCAAAAACAGTTGTACTCATTACCGGTGCAAGCGTTGCAGCACCCAAGGTCATCGCACACAGGGTTTTACGAAGCATTTTCATATCATCACCTTTTTTTATTTGCGGTATCGCAATTTGTTCAATGCGTCCATCTTAAACCAATTTTTCTTTCTAATAATTGAGAAAATAAGAAGTTTTGTATTGTTATTAATAGCCAATGTAGCCATTTCTACATCATGATGGAGAACCGGAATTGTTTTAATGAATTTACAGCCATAAAAAAACCCACATTTAATGTGGGTTTTTCGTACCATTAAAACTTATGCAGTTTCAACAGATACGTAGCGACGGCCAAATTGACCTTTCACTTCGAATTTGATCACGCCGTCAGCGGTAGCAAATAAAGTATGGTCACGGCCCATACCTACGTTTGCACCAGCGTGGAATTCTGTACCACGTTGACGAACGATAATGTTACCTGCAGTCACAGCTTGACCACCGTACATTTTAACGCCTAGCATTTTAGGGTTTGAGTCACGACCGTTACGTGTCGATCCACCAGCCTTTTTAGTAGCCATGTTTCATAATCCTCGTAATTAGCCTGAAATAGCAGTAATTTTCAACTCGGTAAACCATTGACGGTGACCTTGTTGTTTACGGTAATGTTTACGACGACGCATTTTAACAATACGGATTTTGTCGTGACGACCGTGGCTAACTACTTCAGCAGTTACTGTCGCACCAGCAACAACTGGAGCACCAATTTGAATGCTTTCGCCGTTTACAAGCATCAATACGTCATCAAACGTAATCGTTGTACCAGTTTCAGCTTTCAATAATTCTACTTTAAGGGTTTCACCCTCAACCACACGGTGTTGTTTACCACCGCTTTGGATTACTGCGTACATAATGTACTCCAAATATGCCCGTGTCGTCGTGCCGATAAAGGAATATATCGATCTTAAAACGAACGCCACTGGGGGGATATATAAGGGCAAACATATTAAGTGATAATAAATCAAACAACAAGCCATTTCAGCGTTTTTTTGCACTTTGTCCGCGGTTTATTTTATAAACAATCAAGGCGCATTAAAAAAATGCTCCTTAGCGATGTAGAGCTGACATTTTGTAAATGTAATAGATTTTTAAAATCAATTCGCTAATATAAAACACCCAATGCCAGTTCCATCACACATCTGGCTGGATAATAATAATTCGACTAAATTTAAAACCATTTGCCTAGTCAGGATTTAAACAACTATATTAAGATCTTCGCTTTATCTGAGTTATAGTTGTTACACTATAATAAGCAATTCAATTTTTAGAGGTTTCTCTTCACATGGCCATCGACTTTAAGCAAGACATTCTCGCTCCTGTTGCTTCAGACTTTGCTGCGATGGACACATTTATCAATGAAGGGATTACTTCAAAAGTTGCCTTGGTCATGGCGGTCAGTAAACACGTGGTTGAAGCGGGCGGCAAACGCATGCGCCCGATTATGTGCCTATTGGCGGCAAAAGCCTGCGGCGCGACCGATATTGAACGTCAGCGTAAACTGGCAGCCATTATTGAAATGCTGCATACCGCAACCCTGGTGCATGATGATGTAGTGGATGAATCAGGCTTGCGCCGCGGTCGCCCTACAGCGAATGCCACCTGGAATAACCAGACTGCGGTTCTGGTCGGCGATTTCCTGATTTCCCGTGCTTTCGATTTGCTGGTCGACCTGAACGATATGACCTTGCTGAAAGACTTTTCTACCGGTACCTGTGAAATTGCCGAAGGTGAAGTGTTGCAGCTGCAAGCCCAGCATCAGCCAGAAACCACTGAAAAGACTTATCTCGACATTATTCACGGTAAAACCTCGCGCCTATTTGAGTTGGCCACTGAAGGCGCTGCCATTTTATCGGGCACACCCCAATACCGTGAACCCTTGCGCGTCTTTGCCGGTCACTTTGGCAATGCTTTCCAGATTATTGATGATATTTTAGACTATACTTCCGATGCGGAAACATTAGGTAAAAATATTGGTGATGATTTAATGGAAGGCAAACCGACTTTGCCCTTAATCTCTGCCTTGCAAAAAACCACCGATGAAGAACATGAAATTGTTCGTCGTAGTATTGCCACTGGCGGTCTTAACCAGCTAGAACGGGTGATCGAGATTGTACAAAGCTGTGGTGCGCTGGATTATTGCCGCCAACGTGCCACTGAAGAAACCCAGTTTGCACTCAACGCATTAGATGCACTTCCGGAGAGTGAATATCGCCAGGCATTGATTAATTTGGCCCAACTTGCCCTTAACCGGATTCAATAACGGGATTTGAAAAATATAGTTTTACCCCTCGCCTATGCATATAAATTTTAATGATCTATTTTTAAAAATGCAGGAGCAGCTTGAATCCAGTCAGGCTGTTCTTGATGACTCACTGCTGATCGAGCTGGTGAGCCGTATTCGACCAAATGACTCTACCAATCTCGACGAAATCAACAGCAAATTTCACGCTTTCATACAAGCGCTGCTGCTTACGCCCCATGCAGTCATTACATTTCAGAATTTTATCCTGAAACTCATTAACCAATACAAGCAAACCAGTTTATATGCCGATACCGGCATTTTGTCTCTGGATGGTTTCTGGAATCAGCTTGCTCAGCGGCTGGGTGCGCATTTTCTTCCCCTGATTAATGATCAAAGCCAGCTGCAAGATTTAGTACGGCGTGTTTTTTATCAGCGCAGTGACAAATACTGGCTGGATAGTATTGCAGATCAAGACTGGCAAAAACTCTTTTCCTTGATCAATCAGGGTCACAGCAATCAGCAAGACAAGCTTAAAATTAAAAGCGAGCTGATTAAGGCCATTACCGTTTTGTCTTACCGGATTAGTGGCATTGGTCTGTATCCGGAATTTATTAACGCCCATCCGGAACTCACCGAATATGAATCGCCTTTCCTGGTACAAAACCGGGAAATCAATGAATTTATCCAGCATTACAAGGCACTGCATCAAAACACCGACCCGATGGCCTTAATTGCTGCTCCGGACGCTTCTCAAGCTTTGGTCATGATTGAGCAATGTCGGGATGTGGTGTTAAAAATTCGTCGTGCCACCAAAAGAATTGGCGTAAGTTTAAGCCTGACCTATCTGCTGTCATTACTGGAACAATGTCTGGACCGTATTGAACTGTTGCTTAATCTGATTATGGATGAAGACCAGCTGCGCTATGAATCTTTAGGCTTATTGCTGGTCGATATCACCCATGCCATTTATAGCGAGCGCAGTGTGCGGTCACTTTTAGCCGCCAATAGTGAACTGATTGCGTTACAGGTCACCGAGAATGCCAGCAAAACCGGTGAACACTATGTCAGTACCGACAAGCAGGGTTTCTGGTCGATGTATAAATCGGCTGCGGGTGCCGGTGTCATTATTGCCACCATGGCCACCCTAAAAATATTGGCTGCACGACTGGCCATGGCACCCATCATGCAGGCCCTGGTGTTTAGCATGAATTATTCGTTCGGTTTTATGCTGATTCATGTCTTGCATTTTACCGTTGCCACCAAACAGCCCGCCATGACTGCCGCGGCGCTTGCGGCAACGGTACAACAGACCAAAGGCTCTAAAACCGCACAGATTGCTGAACTTGCCGCACTGATCATTAATATTATCCGCACCCAGTTCATTGCCATTCTGGGTAATATTTCCATTGCCATTCCAACCGCAGCGTTAATTACCCTGCTCTGGCAGTACGGCATGGATGAGCCGCTTTTAACGCATGCCAAGGCCAGCAACACTTTACATTCCCTCAATCCGTTTACCTCACTCGCCATTCCGCATGCAGCGATTGCCGGGGTGTGCCTATTCTTTTCCGGACTGATTGCCGGTTATTTTGACAACATGGCGGTGTACCGTAAGGTGGGTCCGCGTTTACAGGTCCATGCGAACTTAAAACGGTTATTGGGACAAGAACGGCTGAATAAATTTGCCGCCTATATAGAACGGAATTTAGGTGCTTTGGCCGGGAACTTCCTGTTCGGGATCATGCTCGGCAGTATGGGCACCATCGGTTTTATTTTAGGATTGCCTCTGGATATTCGCCACATTGCCTTTGCTTCAGCCAACTTTATTCAGGGTCTGATCTGTATTAATGGCAGTCCTGAAATTGGCCTGATTATTGTTTCATTTTTAGGGGTATTGTTAATTGGTTTGACCAACCTGTTTGTGAGTTTTAGCCTGACCATTATTGTGGCCCTGCGGGCCCGCCGGGTTCGCTTTGAACAATGGAAGCCGTTGGCCAAACTGGTACTCACCCACTTCCTGACCCGACCAAGTGACTTTTTTTGGCCACCCAAAACCCCATTAGAAGTAGATGAATTTTCAACACCGCAAAAATCTGCAATGAAGTAATTTGCTGTTTTTGTTTTACTTCGCGTTAAAAAATCGGTAAAAAGAAAAGCATAATTTACACATACTTGAAATAAAGTGTACTGATGAGTACACTTTAACCATTCATTAGTCACGCTTCAATCGGCTAAGATAACCAAGGTTCCATACATGCCTTATCTGTTGCTTGGTGTAGGATTTTTTTTATTTATTTTCAGCATATTAATGCTGGTTACGCCGTCCTTGCATCACTTTGACTGGGTGATGGTTGAATGGCTGAGCCAGCATCGTAGCGTGCCTCTAAATAGAATATTCATCACGCTTTCGACTATAGGCGGTATGCCATTTGTGTTATTTTTAACCATACTCTGGTGTTTACATCAGGCATGGTATAAAAAATTTACAAATGTTGTTTTTATTGGCATAGGACTATTCGGAAGTACTGCCACGGTTTGGCTGCTTAAATATGTAATTTCAAGACCTCGCCCACCTGAAATGTATCATCTGGTCGAAAGCTATGGTGCTGCATTTCCCAGTGCGCACAGCATTTATGCCGCAACTTTGGGTTGTCTTGCAATTTATCTCAGTCAAAAACATCCACAGCACATACTGATTAGCATATGTGCTTTTATGTGGCTGTCTGTTATGGGAATTTCCAGAGTCTATCTGGGCGTGCATTTCCCCTCTGATGTCTTGGCGGGTTGGAGCGTAAGTTTTATTTGGATCACACTACTTTATCTGCTGTATGCCAAATTGAGTAGAGAGAAAATAAATTAGTTTTTAGAGAAGAATCTAATCGAGGTGGAACAATGATGTCTGCAAAGCTATGGGCACCCGCCCTTACCGCTTGCGCATTAGCAACAAGTATTGCACTTGTTGGTTGTAGCAAAGATCCTAAGGATGCGCAGCAAGCTGCAGCAGCCCAAAAAATGCCACCGGCTGAAGTCGGTGTCATTGTTGCTCAACCACAAAGCGTCGAGCAATCGGTAGAACTTTCTGGCCGCATGACGGCATTTGAAATTTCTGAAGTCCGTCCACAAACCAGTGGCGTCATTCTTAAACGTCTGTTCACTGAAGGCAGTTATGTGCGTCAAGGACAGGCGCTGTATGAAATTGACTCGCGAACCAACCGTGAAACTGTTGCCAGTGCACGTGCTGCGCTCAACCGTCAGCAGGCCAACTTAAGCCTATTACGCGTGAAAGAAGGACGTTACCGTCAACTTGTCGGCACCAATGCCATTTCAAAACAAGAATATGATGATATTGCTGCACAAGTAAAACTGGCTGAAGCGGATGTCGCGGCAACCCAGGCTGAACTTAAAAATGCAGAAATCAACCTCGGTTACTCTACTGTTCGTTCACCTATTTCAGGTCAGACCAACCGTTCAAGCGTCACTGTAGGTGCTCTGGTTACAGCAAGCCAGGCAGAACCTTTGGTGACGGTGCAACGCCTGGACCCAATCTATGTCGACATTAACCAGTCGAGTGCCGAGCTGCTGCGTTTACGCCAACAGTTGAGTCAAGGTGATTTGGGCAGCAGCAACAATACGAAAGTGAAGCTTAAGCTTGAAGATGGTAGCTATTACCCGGTTGAAGGCCGTCTTGCATTCTCCGATGCCAGCGTGAATCCGGAAACTGGTACCGTGACTTTGCGTGCTGTGTTCCAGAACCCGAACCATTTATTGCTTCCTGGCATGTACGCAACTGCCCAAATCGTGCAAGGTGTGATTCCGAATGCCATGCTGATTCCTCAGGCAGCGATTACCCGTACCCCAACAGGTCAGGCGATTGCCATGATCGTGAATGCCAAAGGTGTGGTTGAAACACGTCCGGTAGAAACGGCTGGCGTGCAAGGCAAAGACTGGATTGTGACTAAAGGCTTGCAAACGGGTGAAAAAGTGATTGTGGATGGTATTGCCAAGGTGAAAGAAGGTGCAACTGTGGTTGCCAAACCTTACCAGCCTCAAGCTGCTATGCCTCAGGGTGCAGGCCAGCCTGCAGCAGATGCAAATAAAGCAGGCCAACCTGCCGCTCAAGCCCAACCTAAAACTGAACAAAAAGCTACTTCAAATGCATAAGGGGTAGACTGAATGGCTCACTTTTTTATTCATCGCCCGATTTTTGCCTGGGTGATTGCATTGGTGATTATGCTGGCGGGTATTTTGACCCTCAGCAAAATGCCGATTGCACAATATCCGACCATTGCACCGCCAACGGTAACCGTTGCTGCAACCTATCCGGGTGCATCTGCTGAAACTGTAGAAAATACAGTGACCCAGATTATTGAACAGCAAATGAATGGCCTGGACGGCTTACGCTATATTTCTTCAAATAGTGCCGGTAACGGTCAGGCTTCCATTGCCTTGAACTTTGAACAAGGGGTCGATCCCGATATCGCTCAGGTTCAGGTACAAAACAAATTACAGTCCGCAACAGCTCTTTTGCCTGAAGATGTACAGCGTCAGGGCCTCAAGGTGACCAAATCGGGTGCCAGCTTCCTGCAAGTTTTGGCATTCTATTCACCGAATGGTTCAATGACTGACGCCGACATTAAGGACTACGTCAACTCCAATATTTCTGAACCGCTGAGCCGTGTGGCTGGTGTGGGTGAAGTACAGGTGTTTGGTGGTTCTTATGCCATGCGTATCTGGCTGGACCCTGCGAAACTCAGCAGTTATCAGCTGACCCCAAGTGATGTGGTGGCTGCCCTGCGTACTCAAAACGCTCAGGTTGCCGTAGGTCAATTGGGTGGTGCGCCTGCTGTTCAAGGTCAGGTACTGAATGCCACTGTAAATGCGCAAAGCTTATTACAGACACCTGAACAGTTCCGTGCCATTTTCCTGAAAAATGCCGGTTCGGGTGCAAAAGTCACCATTGGCGATGTGGCTAAAGTTGAATTGGGTTCTGACAACTATCAGTTCACCTCTAAATTCAACGGCAAACCTGCTGGCGGTGTCGCAATTAAACTGGCGACCGGTGCAAACGCGCTCGACACGGCAACAGCCGTTGAAGAACGCCTGCAACAACTGCGCAAAAACTATCCAGCCGATCTGAAAGACCAGTTGGCATTTGATACAACACCATTCATCAAACTCTCAATTGAAAGTGTGGTTCACACCTTGATTGAAGCGGTCGTGCTGGTATTCCTGGTGATGTTCCTGTTCTTGCAGAACTGGCGTGCCACCCTGATTCCAACCATGGCTGTGCCTGTGGTGGTGTTGGGTACTTTTGCCATCATCAACCTGTTTGGCTTCTCGATTAACACGCTCACCATGTTTGCCATGGTACTGGCCATTGGTCTGCTGGTGGATGATGCGATTGTCGTGGTCGAGAACGTGGAACGTGTCATGCAGGAAGAACACCTCGATCCGGTTAGCGCGACTGAAAAGTCGATGCAACAGATTTCGGGTGCCCTGGTCGGTATTACCACCGTATTGACTGCAGTATTCGTACCCATGGCATTCTTTAGCGGGACGACTGGAGTCATTTATCGCCAGTTCTCGATCACGCTTGTCACCGCGATGATTTTATCGCTGGCGATTGCCCTGACCTTTACCCCTGCCCTTTGTGCAACCTTGCTCAAACAGCATGATAAAGACAAACCGGAAAGCAATGGTGTGTTCGCGCGCTTCTTCCGCTGGTTTAACCATAGCTTTGACCGCTTGTCAGGCGGTTACCAGAAGTGGGTTGGCAAACTGCTGATTCATAAAGTGATTGCCGGCGTTATTTATGCTGTGGTGATTGCGGGTCTATTGTTCATGTTCAAGAACCTGCCTAGCTCATTCCTGCCGAATGAAGACCAGGGTGTGGTGATGACACTGGTTCAATTGCCACCGAACGCCACACTGGACCGTACCGAGAAAGTTATTGATCAAATGACTGGCTTCTTTATGGAAGGTGAAAAAGCCAATGTCGATTCTGTATTCAGCGTTGCGGGCTTCTCTTTCACAGGTGTCGGTCAGAATGCCGGTCTAGCCTTCATTAAGTTAAAAGACTGGAGCGAACGGACCTCCCCTGAATCTCAAATCGGCGCCATCATCCAGCGTGGTATGGCCCTGAACGTGATTGCCAAAGATGCCTCTTACGTGATGCCGTTGCAGCTTCCTGCAATGCCGGAACTGGGTGTTTCTGCGGGCTTTAACTTGCAGTTGAAAGATGCTGCCGGTAATGGTCACGAAAAACTGATTACTGCCCGTAACATGATTCTGGGTATGGCGGCGCAAGACAAGCGTCTGGCCGGTGTACGTCCAAATGGCCAGGAAGATACGCCGCAATACAAGGTTTATGTCGATAACGAAAAAGCCAGCGCCATGGGCGTCAGCATTTCTGAAATCAACAGCACCATGAGTATTGCCTGGGGCGGTTCATACATTAATGACTTTATTGACCGCGGTCGCGTGAAAAAAGTCTATGTTCAGGCCGTACCTGATGCGCGTATGATGCCGGAAGACTTGAACAAATGGTATGTACGTAACAATCTGGGACAAATGGTGCCGTTCTCTGCCTTTGCCACAGGTGAATGGACCTATGGTTCGCCACGTCTTGAACGTTATAACGGTATTTCATCGGTCAACATTCAGGGTACCCCTGCACCGGGCGTCAGCTCTGGTGATGCAATGCTCGCCATGGAAGAAATCATTGCCAAACTGCCACAAATGGGCATGAGCGGTTTTGACTATGAATGGACAGGTTTATCTTTGGAAGAACGTGAAGCGGGTTCGCAAACTGCGGGTCTATACGGACTTTCGATGTTAATCGTGTTCCTGTGCCTGGCTGCCTTGTATGAAAGCTGGTCTATTCCATTCTCGGTACTGCTGGTGATTCCTTTGGGTATTGTGGGTGCAATTGGCTTAACGTTCCTCGGCATGATTGTGCTGAAAGATCCAAACTTGTCGAATAACATTTACTTCCAGGTTGCAATTATTGCGGTCATTGGTTTGGCCGCGAAGAATGCGATCCTGATTGTCGAATTCGCCAAGGAGCTGCAGGAAGATAAAGGCGAACCTTTACTTGAAGCCACACTTCATGCAGCGAAAATGCGTTTACGTCCAATAATTATGACCACCCTTGCCTTCGGTTTTGGTGTACTTCCGCTTGCCATTGCTTCAGGCGCAGGCGCAGGTAGCCAACACTCGGTCGGTTATGGTGTACTGGGTGGTGTAATCAGTTCAACCTTATTGGGTATCTTCTTTATTCCTGTGTTCTATGTCTGGATTCGAAGTATCTTTAAATACAAACCTAAAAACCGAAATAATCAGGAGCAAGCATCGTGATGCAAAAGGTATGGTCTATTACAGGTCGTAGCATTGCGGTATCTGCACTTGCGCTTGCTTTGACTGCATGTCAAAGCATGCGTGGCCCAGAGCCCGTAGCTCAAGCAAATATTCCAGAACAGGGTTATTTAACCGCAAGTTCCGGACCTTCAATTGCTGAACAAGGTTATAAAGACTTTTTTGCCGATCCACGCTTGCTTCAAGTGCTGGATCTGGCATTGGCCAATAACCGTGATTTGCGTACTTCGACCTTGAACATTCAGCGTGCGCAGCAACAGTATCAGATTACCCAGAACAACCAGCTTCCAACCATTGGTGCCAGCGGCAGTGTACTTCGTCAAGACACGCTCAACAGCAATGCCATGACCAGCTACAATGTCGGTCTGGGTGTGACGGCCTATGAGCTGGACTTTTGGGGCCGTGTACGCAGCCTAAAAGATAATGCTCTAGATACGTATTTAGCGACTGCAAGTGCGCGTGATGCGACTCAAATTGCATTAATTGGCCAGGTTGCTCAAGCCTGGTTGAATTATTCGTTTGCCAATGCAAATTTAAAACTTGCCGAGCAAACGCTGAAAGCCCAGCTTGAGTCTTATAACCTCAACAAGAAACGTTTCGATGTCGGTATCGACAGTGAAGTTCCTGTTCGTCAGGCACAGATTTCTGTCGAAACGGCCCGTAACGATGTTGCCAATTACAAGACCCAGATTGCCCAGGCTCAGAACCTGCTGAACCTGCTTGTCGGTCAGCCAGTTCCTGTGAATCTGCTGCCTGCGCAACGTATCACACGTATTACTAGCAGCAGTGCTTTAACTGCAGGCTTACCAAGTGACCTGTTAAATAACCGTCCCGACATTCGTGCTGCGGAATATAAACTGTCTGCGGCGGGTGCCAATATCGGTGCAGCTAAAGCACGCCTGTTCCCGACCATCAGTTTGACCGGCAACGCAGGCTATGCATCGACCAGCTTGAGCGACCTGTTTAAATCGGGTGGATTTGTCTGGTCGATTGGTCCAAGTATCGACCTGCCAATCTTCGATTGGGGTACACGTAAAGCCAACATCAAGATTTCAGAAACAGACCAGCAAATTGCCTTGTCTGATTATGAAAAATCCATTCAGTCCGCTTTCCGCGAAGTGAATGATGCCCTGGCCGTACGTCAAAATATTGGTGACCGTCTGGCAGCGCAGCGCCGTCTGGTGGATGCAACCAATACCACTTACCGACTGTCGAATGCCCGCTTTCGTGCAGGTATTGACAGTTACCTGACGGTACTGGATGCACAACGTGCCTCATATGCAGCTGAACAGGGTTTATTGTTGCTTGAACAGGCCAACATGAACAATCAGGTTGAACTGTATAAAACCCTTGGTGGTGGTTTGAAAGCCAATACCGGTGATGCGGTTCAACAGGCACCGTCTAGTGCTGAACGCAAAGCGGCAAACAGCGCTCAATAAATCTGGATTCATAAAAAAGCCTGCGCCATGCAGGCTTTTTTATTGCTTTTTTAAACATGATTTCCTATCTTCAATAAATCTTCTTTCATTCGAATATCAAAACATGCTGCTGAGTAATTTAGAAACCGTTCCAGGCCATACCATTAGCCGACAAATTGATGTGGTCTATGGCAGCACTGTGCGCAGTAAACATGTGGGTCGTGACCTGCTTGCAGGCTTAAAAAACATTGTCGGTGGTGAACTGACTGCTTATACCGAGCTGCTGGAAGAGTCGCGTCAGGAAGCCATGAACCGCATGATTGAGAAAGCAAAAGCTATGGGTGCCAATGCCGTGGTGGGCATCCGTTTTTCAACCTCCAATATTGCCCAAGGTGCTTCGGAACTTTTTGTATATGGCACCGCAGTTGTGGTGGAACCAAATCTTCCCAAACTTCCCGACCCATTTCAGGCGCAGGTTTAAGTGATGGATGGCTTGATTCTCCAGATCGTTGTTTTTGCCATTTTATTTGCAATAGGTTTTGGTTTCGGCAGATACAATGAACGCAAGCACCTAGATTCACTGGCGGCAAATGAACAGCGCCTGGCTTATATCACCCTGGATAACAGCCGCTTTAAAACATCTTCCCATCCAGGACAAATGATCAGTAGCAATGTGGTCATCTCGCATGATTACTTTAAATATGTCATTGCCAATATCCAGAACTTTTTTGGTGGGCGGCTGACCAGTTATGAAAGCATAGTTGAACGTGCCCGCCGTGAAGCGATTGTCCGCTTAAAGCTGGAAGCGGAAAAAATAGGCGCAACCCGGATTATGGGCTTACGCCTCAGTACCACAGAGCTGGGCATGCAAGGCGGAATGGTAGAAGTGTTTGCGTATGGGACGGCAGTTCAGGGTTAGGTAATTTAAATAAGGTTTAAATCCCCCTTTTGCAAAGGAGGACTTTAAAGTCCTACTGTCCCATAATTTAAATTTTATTTCCGCACCAAATCAATAGGATTGATATTTTATATTTAAGCATATGATATTTATTTATATTTAATTTTTTCACAGCCTTATCTTTTCTTTAAAAGTTTAAGTAACTTTGTGTAGGCTGAACCCTACTTTTGAAAGACCAAAAGTAGGCAAAAGTCTTTTATTCCCCATACACGACATCCTGTCGTGATGGGGAATGTGTGGCATCCTTGCCACACTCACAAATCTAACACCTGCAATTCAACTATGGGACAGCAGTGACTTTAAAGCTTCCTTTAAAAACGAAGGAGCTTCAATTATTTCACTTTAGCTTTGCGGATCATTTTATACAGCGTGCTTGGCGATAAGCGCGACATCCAGACACCGAGTTTTTCTTTGGTCCCCCCGACCACAATGTATTCTTCACCGTTCAGCAAGGCATTCACCACCGTTTTGGCAAACACTTCTGGCTCTAAACCATTTTCAATCGCTTCATCCTGATGTCCTTGCGGTTTACCGGCACCATCTAAGGCATTGAAAGACACATTGGTTTTGACAAAACCCGGGAAAATCACCGAAACATCGACCCCGTCCTGTGCCACTTCGGCCCGCAAACTGTTGGCCCACATATGAATGGCCGCTTTTGCTGCTGAATACGAAGCACGGTACTGAGTGCCCAGCAAGCCTGCCACACTGGAAACAAAGGCAATACGACCGGACTTTTGTTTTAGGAATGTCGGCAAAACCGTTTTAGTCAGAAACACCTGCGAGAAATAATCCACTTCCATAATGGCGCGTTCAGTTTGCATGGTGGTGTCGGCAATTAAGGCACGCTGGCTTAAACCGGCATTGTTGATTAGCCAGTCAATCCGCCCTTTCTGGTTCAGCACCTGTTCATAGGCATGGCGAACCTGATTTTCATTGCTAATATCGGCACTGACACAAATATGCTGGTCAGGATTGGTCAAGCTTAAACGGACTTTTTCCAGTTCATCTACACGGCGTGCGGTCAGTACCACCTGCGCCCCCTGTAAAGCACACTCTTGAGCAAGTGCCTTGCCTAAACCTGAAGATGCACCGGTAATCCATACCACTTTATTGCTTAAACTGCCCTGCTGCGCCATGTTATCGTTCCTGTTTTGAATTAGGTTTCAGAATGGTTTGATCTGTCATTTTTAGGCTCCTGGTTCAAAAACATCAGAAAATGATCAAGGTAGCGATGCGTTTCTTGCGCATCGTAATAAGCACCCAGTTTTTCCAGACGTTTATAGCCCATTTGCGTGGTCAAACTAATGACCCCGTTTAAGGTTTTATCAACCACCAAATTGAATTTTAACATTTTTTTAGGTTCACGCACCAAATAGGTCACACCTTGATCGACCATTTCGGTAAACGCTTTCAAGGCAGGCGAAACATATTGGCTATTGCCACTCTTGACTTGTTCCACACAACCTAACAGTTCCACCACCAGCACATGGTCAACCCGATAGGAAATATAGTGCTGATCATTTTTTTCATGTGCCATTTCAATCAAATAATTGACCATTGGAATAAGGCGGTCATTGCCAAAAAATGACACGGACCACGGCATATACTTACGTACCGTATCTAAAATCTGCTGCACCACCTTGTCTGACTCCCTGTCACCCGAAGTAGATAAACGCGAAATTTCGCCAAAAACCTGATCAACAATTTCGCAGGAAATATCTGCCAGCACTTCACCCAGCGGTTTCGCCAGGCTTTCGGTTTTACCTTCATTCAGCTGCTGGTGAATCTGTCGGAATCTGTGGTGGGTGTCTGCTTTTAATTTTAAAGAAATCAAGTAACTCATGCTCATTATCTCCTTTTAGAATTGTTCTGCGATCATCTGCGCTGTTTTTATCATACTCTCATCATAGAACCGAATTGTGTATGTGCCAAATGCTTATTTTTTGCATTTTCTTTAGCTGCCTCATCTGTGTTTTTTTTTGCTACAATAGATGCAATTTTTTATTCACTTTTGATCTGTTCGAACTATGACTGATTCAGCGCAAAATATTGCTACAACCTACGATCCGACCGAGATCGAGAAAAAATGGTACCAAACGTGGGAAGAGCGTGGTTACTTTAAGCCGTCTGAAAAAGGCGAGTCTTTCTGTATCATGATTCCGCCGCCAAACGTCACTGGTAGCTTGCACATGGGTCATGGTTTTAACAATGCCATCATGGATGCCTTGACGCGTTACAACCGTATGTCTGGCAAAAATACGCTTTGGCAACCGGGTACGGACCACGCCGGTATTGCAACGCAAATGGTGGTAGAGCGTCAGCTGGGTGCAGAAGGTATTAGCCGTCATGACCTGGGTCGTGAAAAGTTCATCGAAAAAGTCTGGGAATGGAAAGAACAGTCTGGCGGTAACATTACCCGTCAAATCCGTCGTTTGGGTTCTTCTGTAGACTGGTCACGTGAACGCTTCACCATGGATGAAGGTCTATCTAACGCAGTAAAAGAAGTGTTCGTGAAACTGCATGAAGAAGGCCTCATCTACCGTGGCAAACGCCTGGTGAACTGGGACCCTAAACTGCAAACGGCGCTTTCTGACCTGGAAGTTGAGTCTGATAAAGAAGAACAAGGTTCACTGTGGCACTTCAAATATTTCTTTGAAGATAAATCACTTCGCACGCACGATGGTAAAGATTACATCGTGGTTGCAACGACTCGTCCTGAAACATTGCTTGGCGATACAGCGGTTGCTGTTGCGCTGGATGATGAACGCTACGCTCACTTGGTAGGTCAAAACATCATCTTGCCAATTACCGGTCGTGCGGTTCCTATCGTTAAAGATGAATATGTCGACAAAGAATTCGGTACAGGCTGTGTAAAAATCACCCCTGCGCATGACTTCAATGACTATGAAGTGGGTAAACGTTGTGAATTGCCTATCATCAACATCTTCAACAAAAATGCTGAAGTTCTTGCTGAGTTTGAATACATCGCAAAAGCGGGCGAGCAAATTTCTAAAACCATTCCTGCACCTGCGGACTATGTTGGTTTAGAGCGTTTCGAAGCACGTAAAAAGTTAGTAGCTCAAGCGGAAGCTGAAGGTTGGTTAGACCAAATTCAACCATATACCTTGAAACCACCTCGTGGTGACCGTTCAGGTGTAATCGTTGAGCCATTATTGACTGACCAATGGTATGTGAAGATTGCGCCACTTGCGAAACCTGCCATTGAAGCGGTTCAAGACGGTCGTATCAAGTTTGTTCCTGAGCAGTACAGCAACATGTACATGGCGTGGATGAACAACATTCAAGACTGGTGTATCTCGCGTCAATTGTGGTGGGGTCACCGTATCCCTGCTTGGTACGATGCTGAAGGCAATGTTTTCGTTGGTCGTGACGAAGCGGAAGTTCGTGCGAAAAACAACATTCCTGCCGATGTTCAGTTAAGCCAAGACGAAGACGTACTGGATACCTGGTTCTCTTCAGGTCTTTGGACATTCTCAACTTTAGGTTGGACAGGTGATGCCAAGAAAGATGCTGAAAACTACTTCTTAAATACCTTCCACCCGACTGATGTCTTGGTGACAGGTTTTGACATCATCTTCTTCTGGGTTGCCCGTATGATCATGATGACCATGCACTTCATGAAGAATGAAGATGGCACACCACAAGTACCGTTTAAAACTGTGTATGTACACGGTTTGGTGCGTGATGGCGAAGGTCAGAAAATGTCTAAATCTAAGGGTAACGTGCTTGACCCATTAGACTTGATTGACGGTGTGGATTTAGAAACTTTAGTACAAAAGCGTACAACAGGTTTGATGAACCCGAAACAGGCCGCGAAGATTGAAAAATCGACCCGTAAAGAATTCCCTGAAGGTATTCAATCTTACGGTACAGATGCAGTTCGTTTCACGTTCTGTGCGCTTGCCAACACAGGTCGTGACATTAAGTTCGATATGAAGCGTGTTGAAGGTTACCGTAACTTTGCTAACAAAATCTGGAACGCAACTCGTTTCGTGATGATGAACTGCGAAGAGCAAGTGATTGGTCAAGAAGTTCGTCAAGACCTTTGGGAATTGCCTGAACAGTGGATTGTCAGCCGTCTACAAAAAGCAGAACAAGCAGTACAAACAGCATTTGCGACTTACCGTTTAGACTTGGCTGCACAAGCGATTTACGAGTTCATTTGGAATGAATACTGTGACTGGTATGTAGAGTTAACTAAGCCTGTACTGAATGATGAAAACGTATCGGTTGAGCGTAAAGCTGAAGTTCGTCGTGTTCTTCTTTCTGTAATGGAAGCATCTTTACGTTTGGCTCATCCGTTGATGCCGTACCTAACAGAAGAAATTTGGCAAACGCTTGCGCCGAAACTGAACATTTCTGGCGAAACCATTATGTTGGCGCAGTACCCTGTTGCTGACCAAGCGCTTATCAATGACCAAGCTGAAGCAGATATGCAATGGCTTCAAGGTTTGATTGGTGCGGTACGTAACATCCGTGGTGAGATGGGTCTAGGTAATGCTCGCTTGTTGCCTGTTCTTCTACAAAATACCACTGATGCTGAAAAAGCACAGATCACGCGTATTGAAGCATTGTTTAAAGCATTGGCAAAAGTTGAGAGCATTACTTTCCTTGCTGATGGTGAACAACCGCCATTGTCTTCATCTTCTGTAGTGGGTCATGTATCTGTATTCGTTCCAATGAAGGGTTTAATTGACCCGAAAGCGGAATTGGGTCGTTTGCAAAAAGACTTAGACAAGGTTCAAAAACAGCATGACCAAATTGCCACTAAACTTGGCAATGAAGGTTTTGTAGCGAAAGCACCTGCGGCTGTAGTTGAAGGCGAGAAAGTTAAACTTGCTGAATTTGCTGATCAGTTAGCGAAGATTAAAGCGAATATGGAGCAAATTGCAGCGCTTTAATGTGTTGTTAATTTAATCTAATTTGTAGTATAAAGGGCTGATTATTCAGCCCTTTATTTATTATTTTGGTAATAAATCAGGGAATAAACCACATATCACAGCCATCACATAGCTTCCCAAAGCACCAAGCAATATAGTAACTATTATCTTTATAATTACAGCAGAGATATTTTTCTTTCTATTATTAATTAGATTACTATCACCCTTATTAATATTAATGAATGATAAAAAAGGGTAAAAATCTAAAAAATTCTCAACTAAATCACCAACACCCTTAGCAATTTTAATAATAATAAATGAGATACCTAAACACTGTGCTGATAATACAAAAATATCTCGAATATTAGCGTCAATTTCAATTAAGTTACTTATATTATTTGACAAGTAATTAACAATAAATAGAACACAAAAAGTAGCAAATATACTTGGCAGAGTTGAAGAGTTATTTTGCAAAAATCTAATAAGTTTATTAACACCATTACTATTATGTGGACAACCATTCACCCAATCATCAATACCATCTAAGATCACTTTTGCTTTTAAATAATCTTCGTATTTAATATGGATTTCGACTACAGGCATAACTCTGATTAGTAATGCCTTCATAGCGGATGGCAGTTGATCTGAGTTTAACTCCTCATATGCCGATAATTTATTAAGTAATTCAATTGTTACTTCATAATTTTGAATTTCTTTAGTTTCTGAATATTCTATTGCATATTTATAAATTAATACTACTTTATGAGTAGGGCTACTTGTACCAGTCGCATATTCATTAAATTGCTTAAATGAATCAAATACAATGCGTGTTTTATCCATATGAATAACAGCAACTGAACAATTTATCCCCAATAAATGTTCTCTTTTCAAAAGTTGCAAAATCATGGAATTTAGATGTTGTATTTCTTCATAATTAATTTCTAAGTTTTTATTATATGATTTACCTAAAGAAGTTTTTGGGGCGGTAAATTGTAGAAAAATATCTTGTACTGCCTCAGCTGTGACTCTGTGTCCTCTTTTAGTTACGATACCAGTAGCCGAACTTTCACCTTCAGTACGAATTAATTCCATCTTCCCCCCCTTATTTGATATTAGTTAAATCTAAATTTTCATAAATTTTTAGAAATACTATTTTATTTATCAACAATTTACAATAAAAATTAAATCATTAACTCTATTTCTAAAAAAACTTAAAGATAGATAATTTCTCTTTTTTATCATCCCTCACCCCGACCCTCTCCCATAGGGCATAGGTATCTACACATCTTTAGGTACCTAATGCAATGTGAATAGCCACCAAAATTCTAGACACACCTAACCATCTTTTGATGGGCCTTTTCATAATCTAATGGAGAACGCTGACCATTGGAACCATGTCTGCGTTTTGAATTGTAGAA
>NZ_JBNCAT010000017.1:0-58763 GCF_049808495.1 Acinetobacter sp. G11 | reverse complement strand
TAGTGAATACAGCGGATTCTTGAATCTAAATTTATGTGCAGTTTTAGAGTTTTCACAGCGCTGAAGCAGCTGTGTGAACAATTGCTGATACAGGCTGGCGGGCTGTTCTTCGTTGAGTCTTGCTAAGGTGCTTCGCGCAATTCTTTTCGCGCCAAGATGATAGAGCTTTTCTTGCTGGGATTCGAGATTGGATTGAATGTCTCTTAAGCTTTGCCGACAAGAAAGTTGGGACATTAATATGGCAACAAACTGATCCCAGCAAGCCGCATGCAGAATTAAAATAAAAATGCCAGCCCATGGTTAAATGGACTGGCATTTTGTGTGTATGGGGATACGTGCAATTAACTTGAAGCTAGAGAGCTCTGATTTTCTTTTACATATTCTTCAGTGCGTTGCATCGCTTCCTGAATATTGATCAAAGCAGTCTCTACATCTTTTAGGGTTTTGGCATTGCCGCCGCTTAAAGCCTGACGCCATTTTCGTGCACCTGGCAAATTCTGGAATAATCCTAAAATATGACGGGTAATAATAGAAAGTGGAGCACCTTCCTCCATACGTTTGGCAATATATGGCATCATTTGCGCCATAATCTCAAAACGGTCAGGCGCTTCCAGGTTCCAGAGTTGTCCAAGTTCAGCCAGTAGATAGGGATTGTGATAAGCCTCGCGGCCAATCATCACCCCATCAACATGTTTTAAATGTTCTTGGGTTTCAGCCAGGGTTTTGATTCCGCCGTTAATCTCAATCAGCAGGTTTGGACGTTCCTGTTTTAAACGGTAAACATCTTCATAACGCAAAGGCGGAACATCTCGGTTTTCTTTCGGTGACAAGCCCTGAAGCAGGGCAATACGTGCATGCACGATAAAATTGTCACAACCTGTTTGGGCTACGGTATCGACAAAATGCAGCATTTCTTCATAAGACTGCATGTCATCAATACCGATCCGATGTTTGACCGTCACAGGAATATCCACGGCATTGCGCATTTCAGCAATACATTCAGCCACCAGGTCGGGTTCTGCCATTAAGCATGCGCCAATTTTGTTGTTTTGTACGCGGTCACTGGGGCAGCCCACATTCAGGTTGACTTCATCATAGCCCCAGTCTTGTGCCATTTTAGTACAGGTCGCAAGATCTTTCGGATTTGAGCCACCGAGTTGCAGCACAA
Organism: Acinetobacter sp. G11; assembly: GCF_049808495.1. Taxonomy (NCBI): domain Bacteria; kingdom Pseudomonadati; phylum Pseudomonadota; class Gammaproteobacteria; order Moraxellales; family Moraxellaceae; genus Acinetobacter; species Acinetobacter sp. G11. Next base: position 57,595 of record NZ_JBNCAT010000017.1, on the reverse strand, counting down.
TCGGGTGTTCTTCGTGGTTATAGTCCAAATGGCGTGCTGCACCGCCAAAAAGAATGGCACCCGTCGTCACCATTTCGGTATACATAATAATATTCGGATTAAACAGGCGGGCAAAAAAACGGTAGTCACTGGTAGTCCAATCCATCATCGGGGCAACACTGATTCGCGGGGATTGAGTGTTTTCAATGTTTTTGATAATAGTCATTAAAAATCATACCTTTAATCTATATTTCGCAACCTGCGCGAATCTGTTTGAACCTGTGTTTAGATGGGTTAATCGGTTTGCATTTACACCAAATTTTACACCATAATCAAAAAAATAGGCTGTGGTGTAAATTATGGGTTAATTACAGCAAGGAAAGGTGCCGATGGTAAAATTAACTATCCTGCTGCGATTAGAATCAATCGAAAGGGCTTTCCTACTTTCTCTGAAAGTAAAACATTTCACTCAAAGAAGTTGGCTGAAAACTGGGTTAAGAAACGAGAAGTCGAAATTCAAGACAGTCCTGATATTTTGCTTGGCAAAGAACAGCTCATTGATCTGACCTTATCAGATACCATAGATAAATATTTGGATGAAGTCGGGAGCGAGTACGGAAGAACGAAACGCTATTCTCTGCTCTTAATTAAGAAGCTACCAATCGCGCGCAATATTATCACAAAAATAAAACCAGCCGATATCTCAGAGCATGTTGCGTTACATCAGAATTGTGATGTTAAGTTGGATTTGAAACCAATCGCTATAACTACCTTACATCGTGAGCTACTTCATATATGGGGAATATTATCTCACGGCTAGGTCATGTAGGAGGTGAATGTTGAATTGGCTAGCTTTGATAAAGTAAATGCGTGATTATGAGAAACTAGACAGATCTGATCTAATGGTAAGCGTGACAGGACTACCTGCAACAGCAGAATTGAAGGAGTTCTTATTGAATACAGATATAGTGAAGTAAATTGTGTCCGTGAATTAGAAGAGTTTGATTCATTAACTTCAAAGAATCATAGGTCATTCTTGCTATTGGAATATTTTCCTGAAATAAATTAATAGAATTAAGGAGGTTGGGGATAGGTGTTGATACAATTGTATTTGTGTAACAGGACTAATTAAAGTTGGTATATATACGCAATTAAGCTAGTGACTAGCCTGAAAGAATTCGATTCTATAATAAAGCATGGTATTATTCATCCTCAAAAATATATTTTTTAAAAATAAAGTGCTGGCTAATAAATTCACAGTAATTTAGTTGACAAAATGAAAATGGAGTATTGTTGTTGAATCCGCATGCAAGTCCTTCCAGTTCACTCTTGGCTTTGATTAGAACTGTTATTATCAATAAAAATCTTATTTGGAGTTTAATTAAACGAGAGGTTGTTGCGCGCTATCGTGGATCAATATTTGGGCTGCTTTGGTCTTTTTTTAACCCCATTTTAATGTTAGTTGTTTATACATTTGTTTTTAGTGTCGTGTTTAAAGCAAAATGGTTGGGTGGTTCGGATTCTAAAACAGAGTTTGCTTTAATATTATTTTCCGGGTTAATGATATTTAACCTTTTCTCAGAATGCATTAATCGTTCTCCAAACTTAATATTAAGTAATGTGAATTATGTTAAAAAAGTTATTTTTCCTCTCGAAGTTCTCCCCATAGTAGCTTTAGGTTCTGCAATTTTTCATTTTTTAATTAGTTTTTTTGTATGGATTATTTTTTATATCATATTTATGGGTATTCCTCACATTGAAATATTCTTATTTCCATTTGTTTTATTACCTTTAATAATGTTGGTTTTAGGATTTTCTTGGTTACTTGCCTCAATAGGGGTTTTTTTGAGGGATGTATCACAAATTGTAGGAGTTTTCACCACCCTGCTAATGTTTTTAACAACAATTTTTTACCCAATAACGGCTCTACCTGAAGCATACCAGTCTTTAATGCAGTTAAATCCATTAACATTAATAATTGAACAAGCACGTGATGTCCTAATTTGGGGTAAAGGAATTAACTGGATTGAGTGGTTAATCCAAGTTGTCTGGACTAGTATGTTTGCTTGGTCAGGTTTTTTATGGTTTCAAAAAACCCGTAGGGGATTTGCTGATGTTATCTAATTATGCCATTCGAGTAACCGATTTAAGTAAATGTTATAACATTTATGAAAAGCCACAAGATCGACTCTTTCAAATGCTAAGTTTTGGAAATAAAAAAAAGCCTCGCCAATTTTGGGCATTAAAAAATATAACATTTTCTATAAATCGAGGCGAAACTGTAGGAATTATAGGCCGTAATGGTAGTGGAAAATCCACTTTACTCCAAATGATCTGCGGTACAGTGACTCCTACAACTGGTCGTATTGACACAAATGGCCGTGTAGTGGCTTTGCTTGAGTTAGGAGCTGGCTTTAATCCAGAATTCACAGGGTACGAAAATGTCCTTTTAAATGCGGCTATTTTGGGATTTCCTAAAGAAACAATAGAACAAAGAATGGGTGAAGTGCTTGAATTTTCAGAGCTTGGCGATTTCTTAGGCCAACCTGTTAAAACTTACTCTAGTGGCATGTATGCTCGGCTCGCATTCTCAATTGCCATTCATGTCGATCCTGAAATTCTCATTATTGATGAAGCACTATCTGTAGGCGATGCCCGTTTCGTAGCCAAGTGTATGAAACGCATTAAAGAAATCCAAGAACGTGGCACGACTATTTTATTTGTTAGTCATGATGTGGGTGTAGTTCGGACACTTTGTGATAGAGCAATATGGCTTGATAAAGGAACGCTTGTTGAGGATGGAGAAGTTTTTCCGGTTACAGGCAAGTATATGGAATATATGTTTCAAGATGAGCTATCCGAGGAACAGGGTCTACATCAAAATATTAAAAAAAATATAGCAACTCAGACGGTGATTGATTCTTTAGAACAGAATGATCAGCAAATTATACAAAACCATCATGCTTTGGATGCTCGTCCTGTTACCCATTGGGGGGCACGTAAGGGATTAATTCTTGGAGCATCAGTATGTAATAAACATGGTGCTAGAAGTGATGTTATTGCTTGGGGTGAGCCTATAGAAATTGTGGTGCAGGTACATGTGCCTTCGGATATTCCTCGCAAGCATTTAAGCATCGCCTGTTCAATTAAAGATCTTAAAGGGACTGATTTAATTGTTTCAACAACACATGACAGTGGCGATATTCGACTTCTTGAGCAAGAAGAATTTAGTATACGTTTTCGTATGATAAATCCGTTAGTGACGGGAAAATATCTCTTGGTGGTGGCCGTGGAAAATCGTGCCGATTTAGATATCCACTACTATGAATATCTTGAGGGTGCTCACTATTTTTCATCTTTGTCTGAGCAGCGTTTTTTTGGAATTTTTCAGCCGGCGATTGAGCAGACAGTACAGGTTTTATAATAAATGTTATCTACTATTAATTCAGATACTTATTGGGATAAACGATTTACCGAAGATTGGGAGGTTTATGAAGGACCGCGACAATCTCGCTTTTTTGCTCAACTTGCACTTGAAAATTTGCCAATTTGGTTGATTGAGCAAATTCGGCGAGAATCTCTCAGTGTTGTAGACTGGGGGTGTGCACAAGGGGATGGAACTGATATTTGGGCTAGTTATATAAATTCACAGCAATTATTTGGTGTTGATTTTTCAAAAATAGCGATTGAGCAGGCTAGCCAGCGCTATCCTATGATTAAATTTTTTTGTGAAAACTGGCTTGAACCAGATTCTGAGATTACACCAAGCTATGATGTAGTTTTTTCATCTAACACACTTGAGCATTTCCATAATCCGTTTGAAGTATTGGCAACTTTAAGTACAAAGGCTAAAAAAGCCGTTATTCTTGCGTTGCCATATCGCGAGATTAATCGTATTGCTGAACATTTCTCAACTTTTTTGTCAGAAAATATCCCTTTAGAACTAGACAATGGTTTTCGGCTAGTATGGTCCAAAGTTTTGGATTGTTCACGTATTCCTTCTACACAATGGAGTGGGGATCAAGTTTTTTTAGTCTATGGTGACTCCTCTTGGATTCATTCACTTCAGCTTAGATTAAGTGATTGTGAACTAGAAAAAATTGATTTGAATACAGAGTTTAATATTCTAAAGCAAACTGTGCTTGAACGAGATATACAAATTGCAAGTCTAACACGGGCAGTGAGTGATAGAGATATACAAGTTGCCAGTCTTACGCAAGCAGTGACAGATAGAGATTTACAAGTTGCTAGTCTTACGCAAGCTGTGGCTGATCAGAATATGCAAATAGCAACTCTCAACCAGAAAATATTTCAGCAAAATAATCAAATTCAGATGTTTCAGACATCTCGTTCATGGAGATTGACTCGACCTCTGCGTTTAGTGTATTCGCTTTCCCGTTATATTTGGAGTAAAGATGGGAGATATTTATTATTAAAAGCGATTTACTGGAAATTACCTCAAGCATTACAAGATAAATTAAAAAAGCAAAGATATGCTTTTGCAGCTAAACGCATGCAGCACAATATGGATATCGCTAGTGATAAATTTTTGAATGATGATACTAACGGTTATATTGAATGGGTTGAGAAAGCAAACAAGAACAATAAAGTTGTGATTATTCCTTGTGGGTTTGAATTTGATGAGTTAGTAAATCAAAGGCCAATTAATGCAGCAAAATATTTTGCTGAAAAAGGTTATCAAGTATTATTTATTGCTTGGCAGTGGTCTGCTAAGGATAAATTGTCCAAAGGATGTAAAGAGGTTTTTCCAAATGTATTTCAAGTTCCTCTCTTCGATTTTATAAAGTACGTTAATAAACTCCATCTTTGCCGTGAGCGTTCTCTTTTTCTTGTGACTATGCCTACTCCTAATTTGGTGGGGCTTGTTCCCATTTTAAGAGAAAAGGGATTCGCTATTATTTATGACATTATGGATGAATGGGAGGCATTCTGTGAAGTAGGGCAAGCTCCTTGGTTTAAAAAATCTGTAGAAGAAAGTCTTATATTGCAGTCTGATTTTGTTTGTGCGGTATCTCCTCCTTTACGAAACAAATTTTCCCATATTCGTTCGGATATTAAAATAATTGGGAATGGTTTTACTCCTGAAGTGCTTGGTGTAGAGAATCAAGGAATAGCGAGGAATCGAGAAGATGGAGGTCCTATAATTGGATATTTCGGACATCTCACTGATGCTTGGTTTGATTGGAAGCTTATACTGCAGCTTGCGAAGAGCTATCCTCATATTAAGTTTGAGATTATTGGTTATGGCGAGCCAGAATGGGTTAGAAAAGAAATTACAGCTTTATCCAACATTCATCTTTTAGGTAAGGTATTACCAAAAGATTTACATAGGCAAGTTTCCAATTGGTCTATTGGGATAATTCCTTTTATGGAAGGAATCTTAGCAGAAGCTGTAGATCCTATTAAGATATATGAATATTTGTACTTTGGACTGCCTGTTGTTGTAACGGGTATCCGACATTTGAAAAGCTATCCTATGACATATTTTGCAGAAAGCGAAGATGTTGAAGACATTATTGAGAAGGCACTTAATGACGACTATGACACAGAAGATATTAATAATTTTTTGCAGCAGGTAACTTGGCGAGCGCGATTTGAGACGCTGATAAATGAAATAAATAAAAATAATGGTATATGGGATTTATATGCAAATTAGAATATGTTTTGTTTATCCTTGGGCGACTTTTGGTGGCTGTGAGAGAGTGCTAATTAATCGTGCACTAGCTTTTAGACAATATTTTCCAGAGATTTTAATAGACTTTTATTTTATGCATGATGCAGGAGGGGGGCAGGCATTTCGTTTAGCGCTGAAAAAATATGGACTTGAAGACACCACATCAATTGTAACTTCACTTGATAGAAACTATGATTTAGTTTCTTTAATCGATTGCCCACAAGCAATAGAATTATGTGAAAATCGTTCTCAACGTTATATCGTTGAATGTCACACTGGATATCAAGATAATCGGGAATATCTTCAAAAATTATCGTCTAGTTGCGAGCAAGTTGTCGTCCCTTCATTATCATTTAAGACACTGATTGAAAATGAATTTTTATCTTTACCCACTTCAGTGTCTTTACTGAGAAATTTTGTTCCTTGGGGGATCGATTCTTTTGAATTGTCACAAAAAATTTCTCTTCCAGCATGGAAGCGTAAGCCTATTCTTTTCTTTGGCCGTCTAGATCGTTTAAAAGACCCCTTATCTATATTAGATGCCTTCCAAATTTTGGAGAGTCGACGAAAAGGAGAGTTCATGCTTTTGATCTGCGGTCCCAAAAACCCTGAAATTAATATTGAAAAAGAATTGTTAATGCGTTCCCTTGATAGTATTTCTTTAGTATTACCTCCTGTTTCATTTACCTCCTCTAGAGCTTTATTGAATGCTGTTGCTGATTCAGGTGGAATATTTGTTTCCCCCTCTCAAAGTGAATCTTTTGGCCTTTCGGCTGCAGAAGCAATATCTTCAATTATTCCTGTCGCTTTGTCAGATATTAAAGCACATGTAGATTTAGTTTCTGGTCATGAGTCTATGCTTACTTATCCACTCGGTGATACTGAAAAGTTCGCTAAGTGTATAGAAAATTTATTTGATCATTATGACGTGGCGCGTAGAGCGGTAACTTCAGTACGAAATAGCTTTTCTACAGAGATATTTCTTGAGGATTGGAAAAAACTCATGAAAAAACTTGGAATTACTATATAAAAAAATTCTCTGCGTTGTAGGTACCCACCTTGAAGCCATTAAAATGCCACCAATCATTTTGGCACTAAAATCTGAACCATGGGCTGAGGTTCGAGTGTCGGTAATGGCTCAACATCGACAAGTGCTTGATCAAGTCAACCAATTTTTCGGTATAGAACCCGATATTGATCTTGATATTATGCGTCCCAATCAAGCATTAACTACTTTAACAGCAAGATTATTATTAGACTTGGAGGAGGTTTTACAAGGTGAAAAACCCGATGCTGTTTTAGTACAGGATGATACGACTACAGTTATGACTGTAGCTCTGGCGTGTTTTATCATCGTATTCCGATAGGACATGTTGAAGCAGGATTAAGAACTTGAGATATGCAAAATCCGTTCCCTGAGGAGGCTACCGAGTTATTGCTGGAAAATTAGCACGTTGGCATTTTGCACCGACTGAAGGTTCTCGGCAGAATTTGCTAAAAGAAGGGATTCTAGATGCTGATATCGTGGTCACAGGTAATACGGTAATCGATGCATTGTTGATGAGTGCTGTCAAAGATTTAGAGCTATCCATTGATATAGAAGCGGATAAGCGACTGGTATTGGTAACTTCACATCGCAGGGAAAATTTTGGAGAACCATTCCGAAATATTTGTAAAGCACTACGTACTTTAGCTAAGAATAATTCAGATATTCAATTTCTTTACCCAGTACATCCAAATCCAAATGTTAAAGATGTAGCTCATGAATTTTAGCAGAATTACCTAATGTCATTCTATGTGAACCTTTGGAGTATGCACCCTTTATTGCTGTAATGAAACGAGCATATTGATTTTAACAGATTCTGGAGGAGTGCAAGAAGAAGCTCCTGCATTAGGTAAGCCAGTACTTGTGCTACGTGATGAAACCGAGCGTCCAGAAGCAGTAGAGCAGGGTGTAGTGAAATTAGTGGGACCAAATTGCGAACGAATTATTGAAGAAGCTCAGCGATTACTTGATGATGAGTCAGCTTATAAGGTGGTGGCTTGTGGTGTTTCTCCGTATGGTGATGGTCATGCAGCTGAGCGAATAGTTCAAATTCTTAGAGAATATTTTGATGCTATTTAAATATAGTTAGTTCGTGCGAAGAAGTATCCATAGAATATTTTCAAAAGTGGGCTTTAGCAGGGAAGTCCGCTGAATCATCATTTTTTTCTCAACATTGAAGTGTCCAATAGTGTCCACATAAAGTGGACACTTATTTATCGATATAAGATGGAATAATGTATATTTATTAGTACTAAAAAATATTGCCTAACCTTAACTAATATTTAAATTTTTTATGATTTTTCCATATGAATCTAAATATACGTTTTCATAATAATTTTTATAGTGATTTTCCCATAATTTTTTTGCATTGATTGATTTTATTTTTATCAGCTCTTTATTAATTAAACTATCAAAGAAATCATTTAAACTATCTTCTCCTTCAGAGATAGACCAACCTGTATTAAATTTTTCAGTTTTTATACCTGGGGGAATGTCTTTAGTGGTAAGAAAAGCTTTACCTAGCATTAAGTGTTCATAATATTTATTTGGTGCTGCATATAAATGATTTAATATATCTTTATAATACATGCCTACTATAATATCCATTTTAGACATGATGGAAAGTCCTTCTCTTAATGAAGCAGAACCATAAAATATGATATTTTTATTGGGCTGATTACTTATAAAGTCAGCTAAAGGACCATAGCCTATAATATGAAGTTCTAAATTATTTCTTTCGGCTATTGAATTTACCAGATGTTCAATTCCGCGATGTTTTTTCTCTAAAACTCCAAAATAACCAATTTTAATTTTTGAGTTATCTTGACTATCTGAATTTATATTCGGTAGGTTCGTATCTCTTGGTACGTTTTCTATTATAATAATATTTTTCGAATCAACACTATGTTGTTTTTTTCTTATTTCATCCGCTAAAATACATAAGTCACTTTGTTTTATGAGATAGTTTTCAATTTTATCTAAAATTTTTTTAAATTTCCCATTTATCCCATGAGTATCTGTATATTTATCATAAATATCAAAAATCATTTTTTTAGAAAAAATTTTACAAAAGATAAATGCTGTCAATGCGGTATCCAAATCAATCGCTTGAACTATATTAATTTTTTTATGATGTTTACATAAAGTAATAAAAATAAAAATATTCCAGAGAATAAGGTTGAAAAAATTTTTTAGACCTCCGCCTATATAGCCCTTTTTTTTAAAAAGAATATTTTTATCATTGTTTTTACTTTCCCCTATACGATCCCAACCAATAAAACGATAAGAAATCTCTAAAGTGTCTAGAACATTAAAGTATTTTTGAATTTTACCATCAAAGTCAGGTATATATGATCTAATGAAAAATAGCATATCATTAACAAAAAAGAGAATTTTTTCAATTGTAAATAGACTTTCTTATAAAGTCTATTTTTTCTACAAACTTATTAATTTATTAGAATTTTGCTTAAGGAATTGAAATAATAAATTTTAGCACGAATAAATAATTATTTTTAATAAAGTCTTAAGGTGAGCTTATGGTGTTAATAATCATACCTAATTTTTTTATTAGGTTCCCATTAATAAATTGATCTAGTTAAATTTACATATAAATAATTATGGATTCCTGAATAAACTGAAATTTTTAATGTAATAAAGCTGTCTATCAAGCCAATTTATTTTCCTCAAAATGCACGACTAAATTTTATGCTTTAATAGTCCTTTAACGGCATAATGAGTAAAATAATAACAAGATTTAATTAGATTTATTTGTAAAATATTTCTATAAATTTTCCATTGCCATTGCGCTGATTTTATTTTTTTTCCTGAGAGGGAATTTTTTGATATGGTATAGTTGCATAAAGGTTTTTCAGTAATAACTTTAACAGCTTTTTCTGTGCTTGATAGTAATTCAAGCCAGAATATATAGTCTTCGTGTCCATGTTTTATAAATCTCCTATTTTTAATTAGCTCTTTACTAACCATGCAAGTTAATGTTCCAATGCAGTTAGATTTTAATAGATAGTTTCGATTACATTCTATAGGACTAATAATATCTTTTATAAACTCCCCTTTATCATCTACGTGTCGGTAATCCATGTAACTTATTGAACATTTATTTTCATTCATATATTGAAACTGTATCAATAATTTTTCTTCTGACCAAAAATCATCAGCATCAAGAAAGCAAATATATTTTCCTGTTGCTAAATCTAATCCATTATTTCGACTTTTTGCCACACCAACATTTTCAATGTTATTAATTAAGATAATTTTAAAATGTGCTTCAGTAATAAATTCTTTTATTAATTCTTCAGTTCTATCATTGGAGGTATCATTAATAACAATCCATTCAAATTTTTTAAATTTTTGATTTTTAAGAGAATTATATGTTCTGGTAATAAATTTTTCAGCATTGTAGGCTGGTGTTATTACAGAAATATCAATATTTAAACCCATATTATATATTTAACGAATTAAAAGATTTAAGTTTATTCTATTGCTTTTTTTTAAGTTGGGCGAGTTAAATTATATAAAATTTTTCATGATTTTGGATGTATAAATATTTAAAAGTTAAAGCAGCTCTTTATAAAGCAGAATTTAAGCTATGAAAAGCATTGTTTCGTAAGGGTGCAATCAGCAAAAGTTTCAGATAGCTTCAACACCATTGAGCATTTTGTTTTTCTGAATGAAATTAATTATTATTGCTGTGGATAGTCAAACTCTGCCTAGGCGAAAAAAGGCTGCAGCGTTATGAAGAGTTTCATTTACCTGTTGGAGTTCTTTGTTCTCATATTTAAGTTGAGATGCATTGTTGATTAAACAGTAATTGATTTTTGTTGATCTGGATACTTTTTTATATCAAGGTAGAAGTACTACAAGAGTACATTCGAACTTAAGCGAGTGCAGTGATTGTAGCCCAGCAGGTTGATGGATATTCTCGCATTCACTAACTAAGTGTACCGTACGCTCTTTAATTTTAGGCGTCTATTTTGATTTTGTCATCGCGACATTCTTTTCTGGAAAGTAGGTTTTCGACAATCTCGGTACGGCTTATTTCCATAAATTATTATTTATAGAAGATTGATCATATACAAATGAGTAATTTGATCTTGACTCTCATTGCTATCAAAGATTCGTGATAATTGTGTTGCTGTTGTTTGCTCAGTAGAGCAAATTAAATAATTAGTGTAAAAGTTTAGTGAATCTTTATTCCTGACTTGAATTATAACGCTTTATTCTTGAACTTCGTAACATAACCATTTGACTTAAAATATAAAGAAAACAATTTATCCAATCCGTTATCAGTACGACCGAAGCACGGTTTATATCTGCTGTCTGCTTAAAGCCCCAAGACAAGAGCAGAAACAAAAAATGCAACAGGCTCAAATGTACTGATTATTCATTAAAAAATGAATATTGAGTGCTTTGATTATATTGTGGAAATTTCTCGAATTCAGTATGTTCTTATAAAGAAAAGAATAATGGATAGAGAAAATATAAATGTTCATTTTGGAAGAAGTTTTTAAAAGTAAAAAGGCAGAGCATTCAGATTATTTCAACTTGAGAATTCATCGCGGCTTAAGCTGGTTAAAAAAATCACTCGAACTCGATAGCGACCTTGATCTTAAATTCATGAGTCTCTGGATTTCATTTAATGCTATTTATGCACAAGATATTGCCTTCAATCAGGACAAGCAGACATTCAGGCAGTTTTTATATTTAATTTGTCAGAAAGATCGGGAACATAAAATTTATCATGTGCTTTGGGATAAATTTAGCCAGCCCATCCGTCTGCTTCTAGAAAATCCCTATGTGTATCAGGAGTTCTGGGATTATCAGAATCAAAAAATCAGCCAGCACAGCTGGAAAGAAGGTTTTGAACAGGAGAAGAAAAAAGTCCACAAAGCCTTACAGGAAAAAGCCTCTGTAGATATTTTATTTATTGTTTTTAATCGTCTTTATACCTTGCGCAATCAGATCATTCATGGCGGTGCCACCTATAACAGTTCGGTCAATCGCCGGCAATTGCAGGATGCCTGTAATATTCTGGCCGCCTTGTTACCGACCTTTATCTTTGTGCTGCTAGAAAATGCGCATAGTCTGGATTTGGGCAAACCGTTTTATCCCGTCGTACAAGTTTGTTAAATTCTATTTTGCAATCAGCCGAGTCGGGCAGAAAATTCTTTATTTGCCAGTTTTTATGCCTAAGTGGAGGCAGCAGAGTGATAGCGCATATCCAGAAAGGCAAAAAAGGCAGCGCAGAGCACCAGAACCCATCCTGCCAGACAGGTCATGCTCCAGCCACCATGATGCCATGAATAAACGCCCAATGCGGAACCGCACGCCCCACCAATAAAGTAAGAGGTCATATAAATAGAATTAATCCTCGATTTAGCATCTGGACGTAAACGGAAAATAATATTTTGATTACTGGTGTGCACAATGGTCAGACCCAGGCTGATGACGCCGTAACCCAAAATATAGCTTGGCAGAGATTGCCCACCGAAATAAAGAAAAATCCAGCTCAAAATCAGGGTGAACAGACCTATCCAGGTGAGGGATTGAGTATGGCCCTGATCGGCAAATTTGCCAATTTTAGACGTAGACAATGCACCGAATACCCCCACCAAAGTTACAACACCGACCAGCACATCAGAGAGATAAAACGGGGATGAGGTCAGCAAAACGGCAATGGTCGAAAACAGGGTACTCATGGCAGCAAATACAAAACCGCCAATCAAGGAACGAAATCCTAAACGCGGCTCCTGTTTCAGTAAAATTGCCATGGATTTAAAAATTTGCGCATAGCTCATTTTTAATATGGGAATGTGTGGCAGTCTGGCTTTGAGTAGAAAAGCCAAAATCAGCATCAATACCGCACTGAGCATATAGATCAGTTTCCAGTTGAACAGGTTAGACATTAAACCCGCAAGACTGGTGGATAGCAGCAGTCCGACCAGCAGTCCGCTCATTAGGAAACCTACCACTTCACCGGTTTTTTCCGGTTTGACGGCCATGGTGGCTAGAGGAATCAGGACTTGTGCCGCAACTGAAAATAGTCCCGTAATCATGGTTCCCAGCCAAAGCATGGGTAAGTTGACGGCAAAAGCACATAGAAATAAACCGATGGCCGCCATGATCATCAGTAAAGGAATGAATTTGGTTTTATTGACAATGTCACCCATTGGAACAATAAACAGCAAGCCCAGTGCATAGGATACCTGGGCAAACGTCACGGTTAAGGCAACTTGTGATTCAGGAACATGAAAATATTGCTGGATGGAATGGATTAAAGGCTGGCAATAATAGTTGGCTCCCGCACACAGACCACAGGCTATGGCCATCAGCCAGAGCAAAGATTTATCCTGGCTGATGTCGAGAGAAGTTTTCATAACCATCCTTGTTTTGTTTCATGCAGACAAAATTTGCCGGCATTGCAATGTACCTGCAGAGTATAGCAAGCGCTATCAGTCTGGACGTACAAATATAAGGGAAAAGCGGTCTTTATTCGGCGTCCTGTGGCTATTTTAAAAGCCGTATTTTTTAGGTTGTACAAGGCTTGAATCAGACCGAACAAAAATTAATGTGAGAATTTCTTTTTAGAGAGAGTGATCATCATGACGCCAACAATATTGAGCATACAGCCCAGCCATTGAATGGCATTTAAATGCTCACCCAGAAAAATGGTGGCCAAGATAATGGTCAGAATCGGCCCGATCGAAGCAATCATGGCAGACTGCGCAGCACCCAGTCGGGCAATGCTTTGCGCCATCAGGATGGTCGGCAACACGGTGACCAGAAAGCCTAAAGCGACTCCATACCAGATTACACTGGAAGGAAGCTGAGACAGTAAGTTCAGAGGTTGGGGTGTGGCAACAAAATAGTGGGTTAAGGTGCCGATACAGGCAATACTCAGGGCCAAACCGGTAAAATTCCATGAACCAAACCGTTGAATCAGGCGTGGGGTCAGCAGTAAGTAGGCAGCAAAACATACTGCACTGGCAAAGACCAGGCTTGCTCCCAGCCAGAAATGACCTTCATGCGGGACATTACTTTGTTCCTGCAACATCACAATAACCGTACCGCCATAACTTAAAGCGATAGCAAACAGGCTTTTTAGGCTCAAGCGTTGTTTATAGATCACGCTGGAAGCCAAAACGGTCAGGGTTGGATAGAGAAAGAGAATAATCCGTTCCAGAGAGGCACTGATATACATCAGACCGACAAAATCCAGCCAGCTTGAAAAGTAGTAACCTATTAGCCCTGCAACAATCAATAAACCCCAATCTTTCGCTGCCAGCGCTTTATTGTGATGCCGGTTGAACCAGCACAGCAGTAAAAAAAACGGTAAGGCGCTGGCCATACGCAAAGCCATTAATACTGTGCCATCCACCAGAGGTGACAGGGCATAGGTTTGCTTGATAAAAATGGCTTTGGTACTAAACAGGAAAGCAGCACAGATCGCAAACAATGAACCCAGTTGTGTTTTGGTTAGACTCAGTTTCATTTTATCTACTTGATGAGGGTTGCTGATCAGAGCAATCAGGCACTAAATGTGAATTATAAAGTTTTTAGCCGCCCAGGTTAAATGCAAAAATATGATGGTGATGATTCCTGTATGGAATAATTGATCGCTAAACTCAGGCTGATGTTTATCCGTCGCTACAATTTTCTGCGAAAGTTAGAAATCCGGGCAATCAGTCCTGAATAAATTTTATCCAGACAATACTTCTGCTAAGGGTTTGTTAGGCTAAAGATCAGTGAATTTGTGTGTAAAAAGTCGGGAATCAGCCTAAAAGCTGATTATTTGCACCAAATAGGTGCAATAAATGCGCGCATCCCATTGATTAAATTTAAAACATCATCATGCGAAATGACGAGGAAAAAAATATTTATTAAATTTTGAATCGGATTAGACTTAGGACGAATAAACATAAAAGAGCAAAAAAAGCATAAAAATAAGAAAATTATCTATTTTTTAGCGTTGTAAAAATATGCAATCGCCGCAGCACGAGTTTTTCAGTGACTGATGTTTTTGAGGACAAAAAAAGCCTTTCAGATGTCACCAGAGTCAATGAATAAAAAAAACCATTTAATTTTAATAATTTTATAAATAAATCAGGCAATTTGAGGGAGGAAATAAATTCAAGTCAGCAAGGCTATATTGTCAGAAAGATCAATCTCGGATTTTGGTCAGGTAGGACGGCTTCGACTCAGGTATTTAAGTAAAGCCAAACATTAAATGTTGAGCGTGGTAGTTAAAGTCATTCAGCACAGCTGAAATAAATGCTAAACCTATAAATGATATATCGTATGATTATTTTTATGAATCACCAGTTCAAAATATGGGTATTTATTAAATAAATATTGGGTGGTAATTTAAAAAAGTTCAATTAGAATCCAAAAATTCAACAAAAACGCATCTAGGGGGAAACATTGCTTACGGCGATGTTTACTTAAGAAAAATTAGCTTGAGGAACGCTCATGCAGATCGGAATCCCAACCGAAACTGTTGTCGGTGAAAATCGTGTGGCGGCAACGCCAGAAACAGTCAAGAAGTTGATCAGTGCTGGTCATACTGTAGTCATTGAACGTAGAGCAGGGGTAAAAGCCGCTTATATTGACAGTGCCTATGAACAGGTCGGTGCCAAAATTACGGATGATGCCTATACCGGCAGTCAGATTATTTTGAAAGTTCGTGCCCCTCAAGGCGAAGAAATTCAAAAACTTGCGCCAAATACCGCAGTAATTGCGATGTTTGACCCGTATCGCAACACTGAGCTGGATCAGTTTGCAGCGCAGCAGGTTTCTGCATTTGCATTAGAGCTTTTGCCGCGTACGCTGTCCCGTGCCCAAAACATGGACGTGCTGTCTTCTCAAGCTAACTTGGCTGGTTATAAATCGGTACTTTTGGCGGCAGCAGAATATCAACGCATGTTCCCCATGCTCATGACGGCTGCCGGTACGGTAAAACCGGCCCGCGTGGTGATTATGGGGGTAGGTGTTGCCGGTCTGCAAGCGATTGCAACGGCAAAACGTTTAGGTGCTGTGGTTGAAGCAACTGATTTACGTCCAACTGCACGTGACCAGGTCGAATCGCTTGGCGGTAAATGGCTCGATGTGCCAATGTCGGATGAAGAAAAGCAGAAAGCTGCTGACGCTGCTAAAAACGGTTATGGATGGATGCCAGGTGAGCAATACATCAAAGACCAAGCGGTCATTGTCGATAAAGCTGTTTCCAATGCGGACATCGTGATTACTACTGCACTTTTACCGGGTCGTGATGCACCGCGTTTAATTCGTGCTGAAACAGTGGCCAAAATGAAACCGGGTTCAATCATTCTGGATATGGCGGTTGAGTCTGGCGGTAACGTGGAAGGTTCCAAGTGCGGTGAAAATGTCGTGACGGATAATGGCGTGACCATTTTGGGTATTCCAAATATTCCTTCTACAGTTGCGACTGAAGCTTCAGCACTGTATGCACGTAACGTCTTTAATTTCCTTGATACCCTGTTTGATGCAGAGAAAAACTTTGCCATCAATCCGGAAGAGGAAATTCAAAAAGCCCTTCTGGTAACTCATGGCGGTCAAGTACTGCTGAAGCGTGGTTAAGGAGAGTCATCATGGTTGAAACGATTACAATTTTCGTCCTTGCCATCTTCGTAGGTTACTACGTGGTTTGGGGCGTAACACCTGCTTTACATACGCCACTTATGGCGGTAACCAATGCATTGTCTTCGATCATTATCGTTGGTGCAATGATTCAAACCGTAGGCTTGCCAGTGATTGGTGTCGATGCCAACGTGGCTTTTCAAAGCGTAAACATCGTGAGCATTTTAGGCGCGGTTGCAGTGTTCCTGGCAAGTATCAACATTTTCGGTGGTTTTGCCGTGACTGCACGTATGCTTGAAATGTTTAAGCCAAAGCAAAAGAAAAAAGAGGGCTAATCAATGGAATTTATTCGAGAATATGCCAATTGGTTCTATTTGATCGGTGCCATTCTTTTTATCTTGACCCTGCGCGGCTTGTCGGGTCCAAAAACTGCGATTGCCGGTAACCGTTACGGTATGATCGCAATGGCGATTGCCGTGATCACGACTTTCTTTGTGGCTGAACATCCTGTGATCTGGATGATTGTCGGTGCAATGGTTCTTGGTGCTGTTGTGGGTATTGCCCGTGCACGTACCGTACCGATGACGCAAATGCCAGAAACTGTTGCTTTGATGCACTCATTGGTTGGTTTGGCTGCGGTATTGATTGCCATTGCCGCGATTCTGCATAACAACCAGTTAACAGCGTTATTTGCACAGAATGAAGCGGCGTTAACAGCAGCTGGTGTTCAGCATGCACATATGAGCAGCGTTCACTTATTTGAATTGTTCGTGGGTTGTTTCGTGGGTGCAATCACCTTTACAGCTTCCGTATTTGCTTACGGTAAACTGGCTGCGAAGAAATGGGCGAAAACCATTTCGGGTGGCTGGGTTAAGCCGGTACAGGCGATTATTTTCCTGGCAATGCTTGGTTGTGGTATCAACTTCTTCTTAACCGGCGACATGACATCTTTCTGGGTAATGACTGCACTTGCACTTGCATTTGGCTGGGTATGGATTGCACCGGTCGGTGGTGGCGATATGCCGGTTGTGGTGTCACTGTTGAACTCATTCTCTGGCTGGGCTGCAGCAGGTATTGGTTTCACTTTAGAAAACAATATGCTGATTGTTGCCGGTTCCCTGGTAGGTTCTTCAGGTGCAATTCTGTCTTACATCATGTGTAAAGCCATGAACCGTTCAATCATCAACGTATTGTTTGGTGGTGCAATGGGTGGTGCAGCAGTGGCTTCTGGTGACAAGGGCGAGCAGGTTCAGCGTAACCACCGCTCAGGTTCAGCAGATGATGCAGGCTTCCTGATGTCAAATGCAGACAGCGTAGTGATTGTTCCGGGTTATGGTATGGCTCAAGGCCGTGCACAAAATGCCGTAAAAGAACTGTGTGAAATCCTGAAAGAACAAGGCGTTAAAGTACGCTTTGCAATTCACCCGGTTGCAGGTCGTATGCCTGGTCACATGAACGTATTGCTTGCTGAAGCTGACGTGGCTTATGAAGACATTCTGGAAATGGATGAAATCAACTCTGACTTCCCGGCAACTGATGTGGTGTTGGTCATTGGTGCAAACGACGTCGTCAACCCGGCAGCGAAAGATGATCCAAGTTCACCAATTTATGGTATGCCGATTCTTGAAGCACATAAGGCGCGTACCATTATGGTGATCAAGCGTTCTATGGCAACCGGTTATGCAGGTCTGGACAATGACTTGTTCTATAATGAAAAAACCATGATGATTTTCGGTGATGCCAAGAAAGTTGTGGAAGATATGACTAAAGCCATTAACGGCGGCGGTCACTAAATCCACGCTTCAAAAGTTCCTCTTTCATAAAGAGGGATTTAGGGAGATTAAAACCACCTTCGGGTGGTTTTTTGTTTCTAGAATATATGACTTTTCAATAATTAAATTGAAGAATAGAGCAGGATACATTTTTATAAGGATATGGTTTCTTGTTTTATTTGGTGCTGTCTGATCAAGCGATATTACAAAAATGCTTTATAAAATGGCAATTAACTGTTTATTTCTAAATAGATATTGCTGATTAGTGATATTTTTAGAAATTAAGTTGTGCTAAGACCGGCATTTGCCGGCCTTTTTAAATAAAAAGATAAATCTCGATAATCTGGCATTTCTTTTGCATTTTTGTGATTCAGTTTTAGGGGGACTGTTCATGAAAATAATAAAGTGTCTAGTATTGCTGTTATGCGTCTGTTCACTACCTGCATTTGCAAGTGAAGCTGCGACAAACACAGCCAATATTCAAGAAATACGTTTATCACTCGACAGCGTTTGGGTGGTCATCGGCGGGATTCTGGTGTTCTTGATGCAGGCCGGTTTTGCAATGGTAGAAAGTGGCTCTGTACGCAGCAAGAATACCGTTAACGTATTAATGAAAAACTATATGGATGCTTGTCTGGGGGGATTGGTCTTCTGGTTGGTGGGCTTTGGGCTGATGTTCGGCATGAACGCTTCGGGCTGGATTGGCACCAGTCATTTTGCACCCGATAACATGGATGGCTGGCATTGGAATCTGCTGTTCTTTCAAATGATGTTTGCCGCTACTGCAACCACAATTGCCAGTGGTGCCATGGCGGAGCGTATTCACTTTGTCGCTTATATTGTCGTTGCTGCCGTGGTCAGTGGCCTTATTTATCCTGTCTTTGGTAGTTGGGCATGGGGCAGTATTTTTGAGGGTACAGGCTGGTTAAAGGCCTTGGGGTTTATCGACTTCGCCGGTTCAACCGTGGTGCATTCCATCGGTGGTTGGGTCGCTTTGGCCGGAATCATTGTTTTGGGGCCGCGCTTGGGACGTTTTGGTCGTAATGGACAAAGTCATTTTTTAGCGGGACATAACTTGCCCTTGGTAGCCTTGGGTGGTTTTATCTTGTGGTTTGCATGGTTTGGTTTTAATGCGGCATCCACGGTGAATGCCAATGTCAGTATTGGCCGGATTGCTTTAAATACCCATCTGGCCGCTTGTGCTGCTGCAGTGTCTTATATGCTGTATGCCTTGGTTCGTGGCAAGGCAATCCTCATGAAGACCACCATTAATGCCTCATTGGGCGGTTTGGTGGGTATTACGGCAGGTTGTGCAACCATGTCGCCACTTTTTGCCGTCATTACCGGTGCCATTGCAGGTTTGCTGGTAAGTACCTTGCCGGTCTTAATGGAAAAATTAAAACTGGATGATGTCGTGGATGCAGTGACGGTACACGGTTTTTGCGGGGCGTGGGGAACCGTAGCTGCAGGCCTGTTTTTTGAAGCCGATATGTTCAACTCGCAAATTGTTTCCATTCAGGTGCTAGGGGTACTGGCAGCATTTGCCTGGGGATTTGGAATCGCGCTGATTACCTTCAAAGTGCTGAAGAAAATGCTGGGGAGTTTGCGTGTTGGCACGCAACATGAACAGCGCGGTCTGGATTATACTGAACATGCCGAGCTGTCTTATCCTGAATTTCAGCGCGATGTGACTTTTGAAACAGATGATATTACCAAACGCCACTAAACCAAAAAGGGGAGTTTAGCTATGCCAAATGAATTACTCACTGTGATGCAAAAGAAACAGGCAATTGAACGCGGTTTAAGCCATTATTTGCAAGGAACTGTACTGGAACGGGTGTTGAATTACTGGGAACAGGAGTATGGCGACAAGCCTTCATTTGTACTCAACCGTTTTATGAATGATATTTGCAATACCGATGAATTGCGTGTTCAGCGCAAGGAAATGTTGAAACAGGTGTTATGCGAAATGTCGGCGGTTGAAAAACAGGTGCTACTGGATACCAAGCCGAAAGTGCAAACGGAAGTGCTGACAGAGGTGCCGGTTTCAGCCGATTTTTCCGATGCTTTTTTTGATTTGATTAATGGGGTGGTGCAGACAGTAGCTGCAGCTGATCTGAATGATTTTAATGCGGAAGTGAAAAATCATGTCCAAGCCCTAGGCATTGCCATTCAGCAATCCGCGAATCTGAATGATGCTGCTTTTACGGAATGTTTGCCGCTTACCAGTTATGCTCAGGTGATTACTGCATCCTATGAATGCTATTGCGAATTTTATGGGCCAAGCAAGGCCGATCAGGTCTATGCACGGGTGAAAATGGACATCAAGAGCAAATATCCTTCTGTGGATTTACATCACTTATTATAGTGGATTAATCTGGATGGAGTGGATGTTCGGTCTAAAGTTCAGGCTGGGCATCCCCAAAACAGCAGCACAAAAAAAGCGACCTGAAGGTCGCTTTTTTAATTTAGGCTACTGATTCTGGAGTTGCGCGCCATAAGCTTTCCAGATCGTAAAATTTACGCGCTGTTGGAAGCATGACGTGAACGACAACAAAACCAAGATCGATGAGGATCCATTCGGCATCACGTTCACCTTCAACGCCGAGAGGGCGGAAACCTGCTTTACGTGCTTCTTCAGCAACATTGTCTGCAAGGGCTTTAATGTGACGGGTTGATGTACCACTCGCAATGACCATGGCATCTGCCACATTGCTGATTGAGCTGACATCAAGTTCTAGAATATCTTTTGCTTTTACATCTAAGAGGGCTTCATGTACAACTTTTAAGCAAGCTTGTACATCTTTAGCATGAGCATTCATTGCGTGTTCGAGAGAATTAGAAGCGCTGGGCGATGGTTCTAAATTCATAAAAGGTTTAATTTCCGGACAATATCTCACTGTGTAATATAGCGGTTTTGGGGCTAAATTTCAAATCTGTTCATAATTTAACTTTGTGGATGTTTTGCAAAATATTTATCTTTCCAGGCAAAGGAATGGCTGGAATGCGCTTGGGGCTTGTATTCTGCCGCGGTGAAACCCGTATAGGGACTTTGGCTTAACCATTGAAAAATGTCTGCGTATGGAATTTGTGCAGTATCAGGCTGATGACGTCCCGGGCAGTCTGCAAACTGGATATGCCCAATATCCTGAATATTTTCCTTTAAGCCTTGCAGCACATCTTCACCCATCATCGCCATGTGATAGCAGTCATATTGCATTTTCAGCGCAGGGTGTCGTACAGCTTCCAGCATCTCCTGGGCCTGGGCAATATTCTGTACCAGAAAGCGCGGCATGTCGGTGCCATTAATCATTTCAAACACCGGCTGGATGTTGTGTACAGCAAACATGGAACAGGCCAGTTTTAAATTTTTTGCCAGCGTATTTAGGCAAGGCAACAGATCTGAATCGAGCGGTTGCTTGCCAGCCAAAATATTCACACTGGATACATTCAGTGCGGTGGCATATTCAATGGCCTTTTCCAGGGCACGATGAAATTCAATTTCTTGACCCGGTACGCCAGCCAGCCCATTGCCGCCTTGCATCAGGTCACCTGCAGGTACATTAATCAGGCACAAGCCAAGATCATGCAGGGTCAGTTGAGTCTGAATCTGTTCAATGCTGAGTTCATAGGGAAACTGAATTTCCACATACTGAAATCCGTGCGCGCGCGCCAGAGCAAAGCGCTCAATCAAAGGTACTTCAGTAAAAATCATGGATAAATTTACCGCCAGCTTCATCATGCTGTTACTCCTTGCGTGCTAAGAAATGGTCTGCTCAAGATTCAACCAGTTGAATGACAGTTGCCAGGTCAGCCTCAGCATAGCCGTTATTTTGGTGGGTTTTCAATTGTGAAAGAGCCTGTTTTGCGACAGGAATATTTAAATTGAACTGTTCAGCCAGCTGCATGGCATTATTCAGGTCTTTGGACAGGGTTTGTACTTTCCATTGCACCGGCTCAAAAGTATGCGTTGCCATACGCGGGCTTAAGATCTGAAACGGTTTCGAGTCGGCAAAACCACCGGCAAGCGCAGGGGCAAGCAAGGTGGTATCTACACCGGCCTGTTTGGCTAAGGCTACTGCTTCTGCAATCAAGGTGCTGTTTGCTGCAACAATCAGCTGATTGCAGATTTTGGTGGCTTGCCCGGTACCTGTTTCGCCCATACGCGTCACACGTTGCGAGAGCACATTATAAATCAGCGATAAATCCTGAATGGTTTGCGTGTCGCCACCGGCAAAGATCACCAGTGTGCCCTGTTCGGCACCTGCGGTACCCCCGGAAACAGGCGAGTCAATCCATTGCACTTGCTGGTTTTGTGCCTGCAGTGCCAAAGCTTTGGTTTTATCCACAGATAAACTGGAGAAGTCCACAATCACTTGACCCGCAGTGAGTTGATCCTGGATGTGATCAAACACCGCCTGTACGGCAGCATCATCGGCCAGACAGGTCAGAATCACCGGATATTGCCCAATATTTTGCAAGTCTAGGGCCGTAGCGCCCATATCAATCAGCACGTCACAGGCAGATGCCGTTCTGTTCCATACCGCCACGTCAAAACCGGCCTGAATCAGCCGGGTCGCCATGCGGCTGCCCATGAGGCCCATGCCTAGGAATGCGATTTTTGTATTGCGATCAAAACTCATGTGTTTTTCTCTGGACCATGCTGTTATTGGACTATTTTACTTATATTGGCGCGGTAAAAACTGAACTTCCGGGTTCTTGTCTTTTTTACGGGCCAATTTACTGTTTTTGCCCAACAGTAATTTCAATTGCCAGATTTTCTCCAGGCGTAATGATTTTTTCGGTTCATGTTGCATGGCATCAAGAACCTGTTTGGCGGCTGCCAGTGCATCCGGAGAGCGTTGCAGCATTTCTTCTGCAATTGCTTGGGCTTTGCTCATGGGTGATTCATCCAGATGCGTCACCAAACCAATCTCTTTGGCATAGCTGGCGTCAAAAATACGCCCGGTCAAGGTCAGTTCTTTGGCCAGATCGACACTAATGATGCCTTTAATGGAACGGGTCAGTCCCATGTCCGGCACCAGTCCCCAGCGGCTTTCCATAATCGACATCTTGGTGTCCGGATGGGCAATACGAATATCGGCTGCCAAAGCCAGTTGCATGCCGGCACCCAGACAATAACCTTCCATTGCCGCAATGACCGGTACAGGCAGTTCCTGCCAGATTAAAAAAGCTTTCTGGAACAGGCTTTGTCCCGGTTTAAGCAGTTCCCAGGCTGCATAAGCGGTATTTTTTGGCGCATTTAAATCGGACAGGTCAATTCCGGCACTAAAGACATGCGCTTCGCCGGTTAAAATGACACAGCGAATGGAGCGGTCCATTTTAATTTGTTTGGCGACATGCACCAGTTCGCGTAATAAAGCAAAGCTCATGGCATTGCGCTTTTCTGGACGGTTTAAGGAAACGGTGGCGATGCCATTATTTTTTTCTATGCGAAGTAAAGCCATGGGTTAGACCTGTATTTTTATATGGTTTTGAGCATAACACGGGTATTTCTCTGATACATGCCGCGATACATGACAGCAGAGTCACATCTAAAGATGGACGCTACTGCCAAAATTTGAATAAGTCCTTCAAATACTTTGTTTGTTCAAAATTTGCTGTGAAGCCTGTTCAACCTGCTGAATGACCGACTGCAATTCGTCAAAGCGTTTCAGAGTTTCCTGAATAAAGGCTTCATCCGCCTTACGGCGTTCTTTACGTAAGGAAGAAACAAACTGTTCAAATCCACCGGTGACTTCCTGCAGGCGAGGAACACCGACATAGCGGGTCGCCCCATATAAGCGGTGCAGCACATGTTCCAGTTGCGGAAAATCTTCCATTTCAATCAACTGCTGCATTTCATCCAGTTCTGTCGGGAAACTGTCGATCAGCATTTGCAGTAAATCGATGGCCAGATCTTCTTTATTGGCCGCCAGTTGCAGGCTTTGTTGCCAGTCCAGAATATTGGGATCCAGCGCTTCAATCAGAATGGACTTCTCGATGCTTTTCGCCTTTTTGAAGCTTTCAGAGGTCCAGTGGGTCAGAATCTGAATAATCTGTTCCATCTGAATCGGTTTGGTGACGTAATCATCCATACCGACCTGCAACAGTTTCTGTTTTTCATCGGCCAGGGCATGTGCCGTCAGGGCAATAATCGGCAGGCGCTTATGATTCTCCAGGGTCGACTCTAGCGAGCGAATGGCACGGGTGGTATCAATTCCGGACATCACCGGCATTTGAATATCCATAAACACCACATCAAATGCCGGCAACTCCTGCTCGATGCGCTGCTGAATAATTTCAATGGCTTCCTGACCGCTTAATGCCTTGGTGGTGGTGACATTCAGCTCTGCAAGCAATGCTTCTAGAACAATCAGGTTCGGTAAATGGTCATCCACTGCCAGTACATGCAAACCTTGTCCATTAAACTCTTCATGCACATCCTGCTCGAAAACAGGCTGATTGCTGAGCAGCTGAATCAAGGCACTACGGCTTAAAGGCTGATACAGCGGACGGGCGCGGTAATCGTTCAGCATGTTTGGATCGAGCGCCATCTGATAGCCATACACGGCAATATTGCCGTGGTAGCGTTGACGGATTTCTTTCAGCAGCGCTTCACCATCGCCGCTATGGTCGACAATCAGCCAGGTATTTTCATCGTTGGTCGGGAATTTATTCAGCTGGCTGAATAGGTCCAGAATCGAACCGGTTTCGACATGATGCACACCATAATTTTCCAGATAATGGCGCAGAATGTTGGCGGTTGCAGGATGGGCCAAATAGGAAACCACCTGCATTTGTTCAAAGTGCGGATGCACAATTTCAATGTCTTCATCCACCACAAACATGGCGGTAAACCAGAAGGTAGAGCCTTTTTCAGTCGGCGCGCGTTCCTGGTTGTCTTCAAAGCCAATTTGCCCCTGCATCAAATGCACCAGCTGTTTGGAAATGGCCAGGCCAAGCCCTGTACCGCCAAATTGCCGGGTCACTGAAGCATCGCCTTGCGAGAAGGATTCAAACAGTTTTTTCCGGTCTGTACCGCTCAGGCCAATGCCGCTGTCCTGCACGCTAAAGTGCAACAGGCATTGTCCGATATCGTCATGTTCCATGCGGGCACGGACAATAATTTCGCCATCTGGGGTAAATTTGATGGCATTGGAAATCAGGTTGGTCAGAATCTGCTTGAAGCGTAAGGCATCGCCAATGACTTGCGTTGGCACATTGTCGGCATAATAGAATGCCATATCGATGTACTTTTGCGCAGCCAATGGCGAGAGCATATCCATCACGTCAAAAATGGCTTCTTCCAGGTCAAACGGGGCCGTTTCCAGTTCCAGCTTGCCGGCATCAATCTTGGAGAAATCCAGCACGTCATTAATCAGCGCCAGCAGATGCGCAGATGATTTACGGATGGTTTGCAAATACAGGTTCTGCTCATTGCTCAGGTTGCCTTGGCGCAGCAATAAATGAATAAAACCGTCAATACTGTTCAAGGGAGTACGCAGTTCATGGCTGATATTGGCCAGAAACACCGACTTTGACTGGTTGGCTGAAATCGCCTGGTCGCGTGCCTGACGATAGGTAATGTTCTGAACTTCCAGGGTATCTAAAGTACGGCGCAAATCATCTTCGGTCTGTTCGGTATGTTCTTTGAGTTCCAGAAAGCTAAAGTGCAGGCGTTTCACCACGTTGGCAATATCGCGCTGCAATAAGCGCAATTCCCCGGTACTGTTAATCACCATGTGCTGATCAAGCGTGTCGGCATTCAGGCGCTGTAACTGCATCCGGATTTCGTACATTGGCGCAATCCAGCGCCGTGAGTAGAAATTCAGGCACAGTAACAGCAGCAATAACGTCAGCAGGCCGGTGGCAATCAGCACAATCATGACCCGGTAGTGGGCAATTTCCAGGGGCTGGTTATCCAGCTCAATTACCAGTGTGGCCGGGTTATCGGTATGTTCATTAATTTTTAAGGCATAGATATGATTGTGATTATGCAGGATAGGCCCGACAAAATCGGCTTTAGCGTCAATCTTGGGCCAAGCTTCCTGATCCTGAAAACCAATACTTAAACGGTTTCTGCCTTGGGGATCGATAATTGCGGCACGAATGAGATGTTTTTCATCCAGCATCACTTGCAGGGTATTACGAGCCTGATCATATTGCCATGGATAGCGGTTGAGCAGATCGAATGCAGCTTCGGCGGTAAGCTGATAGCGGGTCACAATCGCAATAGCCATCTGACGTTGCTGCGCACGTGAGGCATTGGATGTTTCGGATAAAACCAGCAATGCCCCCACACATGCCAAAACCATAATGGGGACAAAAATCATGGCGATGAGTTGTCCATAAGCATGATTTAAATGTAGACGCTTAAATAACTTTTTATTGATATTTGACATGGTTAAAGCAGTTGATTCCCTATGCACCGCAGTTTAGCACGCTTTGTAAAAAATCGGCTGTGCTTTAATCACTTTCAATAAAAAGCCTGCTAAATGGGTGCAGGAGGAAGCATTTTTTCATACAATAGGCGCACCTCGATATAGGTGCAAATAATGAGTAATACCACCCCTGATTTTCAAGCAGACGAATTTTTGTTAGACCACTATGTAGGTAAAACGCCTCTGGTGCGTTTACAGCGTCTGGCAAATCACACTCAAGCAACAGTATTGGCGAAACTTGAAGGAAACAATCCTGCAGGTTCGGTAAAAGACCGCCCAGCATATAATATGATTATGCAAGCTGAAAAACGTGGTCAAATCAAGCCAGGCGATACGTTGATTGAAGCGACCAGCGGAAATACAGGGATTGCCTTAGCCATGGTTGCTGCCATGCGTGGCTATAAAATGAAACTCATTATGCCTGCAGGTTCAAGTCAGGAACGCAAAGATGCCATGCGCGCTTACGGTGCTGAGCTGATCGAGTCTGAAAACATGGAACAGGCGCGTGATATGGCGCTGCAAATGGAAAAAGAAGGGCAAGGACTGGTCTTGAACCAGTTTGGTAACCCGGACAATGTGGACGCCCATTACCGGACGACTGGCCCGGAAATCTGGCAGCAAACCGGCGGTAAAATTACCCATTTCGTCAGTTCCATGGGAACCACCGGTACCATTATGGGAATTTCCAAATTCTTAAAAGAACAAAATCCGGATATTCAGATTGTCGGCTTGCAACCTTCTGAAGGTTCAAATATTGCCGGTATCCGTCGCTGGCCGCAAGAATATCTGCCAACCATTTTTGATCCGACACGCGTTGACCGGATTATGGATATTCCGCAAATTGAAGCGGAAAAAACTGTACGTCAATTGGCACGCAAAGAAGGCATTAGTGCTGGTACATCTTCCGGTGGTGCGGTTTGGGCATCCATCAAACTGGCGGAAGAAAATCCGGGGGCGGTAATTGTCTGTATCGTCTGTGACCGTGGTGACCGCTATCTGTCTACTGGCTTGTTCTCTGTAGTCGACCCTGAATAATTAAAAAACTGTGAGATGAAATGCGCTTACCTATCTTGATTTTTGATATCGAAACGCTGACCGATTTAAAGTCAGGTGCGCATTTATATCATCTGGATTTGCCCGAAGCAGATCTTGAGCAGGCGTTAATGAAATTGCGCCGTCAGGAATCAGGGACGGATTTCCAGCGTCTGCCGCTGCATGAAATTGTTTGTATTTCCGGTCTCTGGATTGATGAAAACGGGGCGATGACACTGTTTTCATTTAGCCGCGAACAGTATAGCGAAGCGGAAATTTTAAAAAAATTTCTGTCCATTTTTGATAAGCGCCATCCGACTCTGGTCAGTTGGAATGGTTCACAGTTTGATCTGCCGGTAATTCTGTTCCGTGCCATGTATCATGGCCTGTCGGCACCAAGTTTGTTCGATCAGGGCGAAATTGATCAGCAAAAGCGCTATAATAATTACCAGAACCGTTACCATCAGCGTCATGTCGACTTAATGGATGTCATGGCGATGTTTAATGGCCGTCATTTCCAGAAGCTGGATGATGTTGCACATCTGCTGGGATTTCCGGGCAAGCGCGGTGATGGTGCTTACCATGTTCCGGAATATGTCCGTGCACAGCAGTGGTTAAAATTAACCAGCTACTGTGAAGGCGATGTGCTGAATACCTGGCTGATCTATTTGCGCTGGCTATTGCTGAAAGGCCAATTGCTGGCTGAAGATCACCGTTACTGGGTTCAAGCCACCATCCAGTATTTACAGCATCAACCGCAACACGCAGATTTTCTTCAGGTATGGCGTGAAACTTCACAGCATACCGAATTTACCGCTACAGATTTTATCTCTCCCACACCCTAGGTATTCATGAAACATAGAACCAAGCCACGTCCAGCTCAGCATCCGATTTACACATTTCAGGTTGAGTCTCTTTCACATGAAGGACGGGGAATCGCGCACTATGGATCGCATCCCGATCATCCGAGTGACAAGCACGGTAAAAAAGTTTTTATTGCATATGCCTTGCCGGGGGAGACGGTTAGAGCACAAATTACCCATGTGGTGAAACGTTTAGAAGAAGCCGATTGCGTAGAGATTCTGAGCGAGCCTTCGCATTTGCGTGTTCAGCCGCAATGCCCGCATTTTGGTGTTTGTGGTGGCTGTAATATGCAGCATATTCAGCAAGATGAACAAATTCGACTGAAACAGGAGGTCTTGAAGTCGCATCTGGAACATTTTGCCGGTATCCAGCCTGAACAATGGTTGGCAGCTTTACGCTCACAACGTGAAGACTACCGCCGTAAAGCACGTATCGGTGTGCGTTATATTCCAGCCAAAGAGCAGTTGGTGGTGGGCTTTCGTGAACGCCAGAGCAATAAGCTGACGCCGATTGACCGCTGTATGGTGCTGGATCGTAAATTTGGTTCCATGACCGAACTCAAACAATTACTCCAAAGTCTAAAGGGCAAAGCAGCGATTGGTCATGTAGAATTGGCCATGGGGGATCAGGATATTGCATTGCTGGTGCGCCATACTGAAAAATTGTCATCCGATGATGTCAACCAATTAAAACAGTTTGCGTTAAACAGACAGTGGCAACTGTATTTGCAGCCTGCAGGGGGCGACAGTTTGCATCGTGTCGATGATCCGGCCGCGGCGATGCGTTTGCATTATGCTTTGGACGAATTTGATGTGAAATTTGGCTTTAATCCGCTTGATTTTACTCAGGTCAACTCCACCATTAACCCGCAGATGGTGAAGCTGGCATGTGATTTGCTTCAATTGCAGCAAGGTGAGCGTGTAATCGACCTGTTTTGTGGTTTAGGAAACTTTTCTTTACCCTTGGCGCGTTGTGTCGGTGAAACCGGACAAGTGGTTGCTGTTGAAGGAAGTGAGGAAATGGTTCAACGTGGTGCAGAAAATGCCGAGAAAAACGGTATAAGTCACGTAAAATTTTATTCACAAGATTTAACAAAAGATTTTGCGCATCATTCTTGGGCAAATCAGGGATTTGATGCATTATTGATTGATCCTCCACGCTCAGGGGCGGAGGAAATAATGTATTATGTGCCCAAATTTGGTGCAAAAAGAATCGTTTATGTGTCATGTAATCCTGCCACACTGGCGCGAGATGCGGGAGTGCTGGTAAAACATGGTTATCGATTAAAAAAGGCTGGGGTAATGGATATGTTTACCCATACGGGACATGTGGAATCTATTGCCTTATTCGAAAAATACAACGAAATAAACGATTTATAATATGAAGTGTAAAAAAGTAGGAGTAGGGTATGGTCACAGTACGTGAGCAGCTTCCTGGACGTCTCAATGAGTTGTCGGAGGAAGCGACTGTAGAACATGCCGAACAAGCCCAACAAGATTTGGCTGAATGGTTAAATCGGGTTCGTGGCATATTAGATGATACGGCGCTAAAACAACTCGAAGATGTAGCGCATTTAACTTTGCAGAAAGAACTGCAAAGTACGGTCAACCATCGTTCCAATACCTTCTATACCGGCATTGAAATGGCCGATATTCTGGCGCATCTGCATGTCGATGAGGCGACCTTGTCTGCCGCAATGCTATATCGTAGCGTTCGTGAAGGCGTGATGACGCTGGAAGAAGTGCAGGAGCATTTTGGCGAGCAAGTCTATGGCCTGGTGCAAGGCACACTGGCGATGGGTAAGCTGTCCGAGCTGATTGAAAAAAACAAGCGTCTGGAAGACCATTTTAATAACAACCAGCGTGAACATTTAAGCGGCATTTATAAAATGCTGATTGCCGTGACCGAAGATGTTCGCGTAGTGCTGATCAAGCTGGCCGAACGTACCTACGCCTTGCGTGAACTGACCCAAGCCTCTCGGGAACGTCAGGAACGTGTTGCACGTGAAATTCTGACCATTTACTCGCCTTTGGCACACCGTCTGGGGATTGCCCAGCTTAAATGGGAGCTGGAAGATCTCGCTTTCCGTTATCTGGCCCCGGAACGTTATAAAGAAATTGCCTCCTTGCTGAATGAGAAACGCCTGGAGCGTGAGCAGTACATTCAGTTTGTGATTGATAAGCTGAAAACCGAACTGGCCAGCCATGGAATTGAAGCCGAAATTAGCGGACGGGTGAAGCACATTTATTCGATTTATCGAAAAATGAAAAGCAAGAACTTAAGCTTTGACCAGCTGTACGATATCCGTGCGGTGCGGGTTCTGGTTAAAACCGTACCCGAGTGTTATCACTCCTTGGGCATTGTGCATCAAATCTGGCGCCATATTCCGCATCAGTTTGATGATTACATTACCAATCCCAAAGCCAATGGCTACCGTTCATTGCATACTGCCGTGATTGCAGAGAACAAGTCGCTTGAAGTGCAAATCCGTACCAAGGATATGCATGAGGAAGCCGAGCTTGGGGTGTGTTCGCACTTCAACTATAAAGAAGGTGCCAAAAATACCGATCATTCCTTCAATCATCGTTTACATTCATTGCGTGCCGTACTGGAACATTATCAGGAACGCAATGATGCCAGTGCGCATAAAGTAGAGGATGAGCCAGAAAATTTTGAACAGATTCAAGACTTTGAAGGCTTTGAAAAAATTTATGTGTTTAGCCGCGATGGCGATATTAAAGAGTTGCCGCGTGGTTCGACTGTTTTGGACTTCGCTTATCACGTGCATACCGAAGTGGGGAACAAGTGCTATGCCGCACGGGTGAACCAGCGCTATGTGCCGCTGACCTATACCCTGAAAACCGGTGAGCAGGTTGAAATCTTAACCAAGAAAGATCGCGAGCCGAACCGGGACTGGTTGGTCAATTCGCTGGGTTATATTAAAACTGCCCGCGCGCGGGATAAGCTGCGTCACTGGTTCAGACAGCAAGACCGCAGTAAAAATCTGGAAGTCGGCCGTGAAATTCTCAACAAAGAGCTTTCACGCCTGGCGATTCACCCGAAAAGCATTGATTTAAGTGACTATTGCAATCACTTCAATGTCAAGTTGGGTGAAGATATCCTGATCGGGCTGGTGAATGGCGACATTAGCCTGCATGCCCTGATCAATCAGGTCAACCGTCATATGCATATCGGTCAGGATGAGCCTGAATTGGTACTCAAACCGACCTTGAATCCGCGTGCCAGCCATACCCTGTCTGCACATGGTATTTTAATTGACGGTCTGGACAATGTGGAACTGCATATTGCCCAGTGTTGTCAGCCAGTGCATGGTGAATCCATTGGGGGATATATCACCCTGAATCGTGGCGTCAGTATTCACAAGGTGGCCTGTCCGGATTATGTACGCATGATTTCCCAGGAACCTGAACGTGCCGTCGAAGCCGATTGGGAAATGCAGCCGACGCGTGGTCAAAGTGTACAGATTGTTGTCGAGGCTTATGATCGCCGCGGTCTGCTCAAAGACCTGACTCAAGTGATTTTCTCGGATCAGATCAATATTCGTCAGGTGAATACCATTTCTGAAGCGGATGGTATTGCCAACATGAAATTGTTGATTGAGGTGAAAGGTCTGGCCCAGTTATCCCGTCTTTTGGCGCGTTTGGAACAACAGCCGGGCATTATTAGTGCGCGTCGTTTGGTGCAAGGCAATTAATCTAGCATTGTACTGATGCCATAAAACCAGCAACATCTGTTGCTGGTTTTTTTATGCCTGATCGGTTTTTTAAGGGTTTTTAAACAAAATAAACAATGAAATCAAAACTATAATTTTAAATACTCAATATTATACAAGATACATTTTGTGTAATTTTTATTACAAATGCTATAATCCGACCTATTAAAATAGCCTCGAGCTAAAATATTTTAGGGTATGGAAAATTACGGCAATGCTTCAAATCAATGTGTCACAACTGTGCATAAGTCGTGCCGATGAAACCGTTGCCGCCTTAGAACAAATTCCAGCCATGCAGCGCAGACGTTTGTCAGGGATTGCCAAACTCGCGTTAAGCAGTGCCATTCAATCGCTGAATTCCAAATCGGCAGATTATATTGTCTGGGCTTCACAATATGGCGATGAACATAAGACTTTAAAAATTCTGGCCGATGTACTGCAAGATCAGACGCCGTCACCGACCCAGTTTTCAACTTCCGTACATAATGCGATTGCCGGACTGTATTCCATTTTATGTCAGGATGCGACCCCATCGACCAGTCTGGCGGCTTCGTGGAGTGAAGCCCTGATTGAAGCCTATGCCTGGTTAAAAACCGCAACGCAACCGAATCCACGTGTTCTGGTGGTGTATTACGATGAGGCATTGCCGGAAATTTATCACGAAGCTGAGCCTTTTACCGCTTTTGCCATGTCGGCAATGGTGAGTCTTGAAGCACCCAACCTGCAACTGGATATGCATGCGCTAGGCAACCAGCGTCATAAATATATGGATGCGCAGAATTTTTATGATTTCTGGCAGCAATCTGAACAGCGTCTTGATTATCCTCAAACTCAGGCATGGCAAAAATGTTAAAGCGCGATCAAATCAAGCAAAAAGCCAACTACCTGTGGCGTGTGGGCGCAACCGGTTTCAGTTTCGCCAGTTTCGGGATTGGCGGCGTTGCCATTGGGGGGCTAATTGCACCCTTAGTGAAACTGTCTACTCAGAATCCCGGTTTAAGGCAGCAGCGTACCCAAAAAGTCATTAAGCATAGCTTCAAGGGCTTTACCGAAATGATGGTAAAACTCGGAATTATGACCTATGACATTGAAGGCCTGGAAAAATTACAGCACAGTAAGCAGGAACTGGTGATTGCCAACCATCCTACCCTGGTGGATGTGGTGGTGCTGATTGGGCTGATGGAGCAAGCCAACTGTGTAGTCAAGCAGGCTTTATGGTCAAATCCATTTACCAAAGGTCCGGTGCAGAATGCCGGTTATATTTTAAATGCCGGTTCGGAACAGTTTATTCATGATTGCGTGGCAAGGCTAAAGCAGGATCAGGCAGCATC
This sequence comes from Acinetobacter sp. G11, assembly GCF_049808495.1. Lineage (NCBI taxonomy): Bacteria > Pseudomonadati > Pseudomonadota > Gammaproteobacteria > Moraxellales > Moraxellaceae > Acinetobacter > Acinetobacter sp. G11. The sequence goes on along the minus strand of NZ_JBNCAT010000017.1, from coordinate 24,085 downwards.
GTTGCTGATTTTTCCTGAAGGTACCCGGACTGCAAAAGGCGAGTTGCTGAACGAATTTCAGCGCGGCGCGGCCAATATTGCCATTCGTGCCAACGTGCCGATTCGTCCCGTATTGATTAGCTGCACGCCGTCAACCTTAACCAAGAATGAAAAGTGGTATCACGTTCCTTCCAAGCCTTTCCATATTCATGTGAAGGTACTGGATGCCATACAAGTCGATGATCTGCTCGAGGATGTAACGGTGAATCCGAAACACGTGCGTCAGCTGAATCATCAATTACACCAATTTTTTAACCAAGAGTTATCTAAAAAATGAGCAATCTTGCTGATGAATTAAAGCAAATGATTATTGATGTTCTGGCCCTTGAGGACATCAGCATAGATGATATTGAAACCGAAGCACCTTTATTTGGGGATGGCCTGGGTCTGGATTCGATTGATGCACTGGAACTGGGCCTGGCACTGAAAAAACGTTACAACATTCATTTGAATGCTGAATCGGCGGAAACCAAACAACATTTTAAATCAATTCAAAGTCTGGTGGCTTTGGTTGAAGCACAGCAACAGGCATAAGAGGTAGTGATGCTAACTCAGGAACAAGTACTTGAAAAATTAAGAGAATGGATGGAAGATCTGTTTGAGATTAGCCCTGAAGATGTGCAGCTGGATGCAAATTTAGCCACCGATCTGGACGTAGACAGTATCGATGCGATTGATCTGGTGGTCAAAATCAAGGAATTGACCGGTAAACAGGTTAATCCTGAAGACTTTAAAAGCGTACGCACAGTACAGGATGTGGTGACTGTGATTCAGAACATGTCTGCTGCATGAAACTGATCTTTAGAGGGATAGTGGCAATCGGGTTGATGCTCTATCCCTTTTTAGTGGGCTATAGTTTGGCACATGGACAATATGTCTGGGTCAGCAGCCTGCTGATTGTTTTGGGCCTATTGCGCCTGTTCAGCAAGGGCAATGCCTTGCTGTGGCCCTTAACCGGATTTGCCATTTTGTGTGGCAGCCTGAGCCTGATTTTAAAAGATCATGCCTGGCTAAAACTGTATCCGGTGTTGATGAGTGTGGGGGCATGTATGATTTTTGCCTCGACTTTAATCCGCCCCCCATCCATGATTGAGCGTTTTGCCCGATTGGCAGAACCGGATTTGCCCGAAGCTGGCGTGATCTGGACTCGAAAAGTCACCTTTGTATGGTGCGGTTTTTTTGTATTGAATGCCCTGATTGCCTTGGCGACCATACTCTTTGCCTCTATGCAGGTCTGGGTATTGTATAATGGCTTTATTTCCTATGTGTTGATGGGGCTGTTACTACTGGGCGAATTTATCTTGCGTAAGCGACAGCAGCGCTTAAATCAACTTCAGGAATAAAAACAGAATATTATGTTGTGTCATTTTCAAAATCATCTCCATTCACTGAAACCGCTGTGTATTCGGCCTGATTTAAGCCAGATCCGCTTTCAGGATTTCTGGCAGGATGTGATGCAACAACGTCATGCCATTGAGGCACTTTCACAGGAAAGTTGGGCGCTTTGGGAGCCTGACAGTTACCAGTTTTTAGTGCTGTTATTTGCAGCACTACTGGCCAAAAAACAGGTACTGCTGCCTCCGAACCGGGTCAGTGATCTGGAAAAAGAACTGGCCGGGCAGAATGTTTATTTTTTACAGCGCCAGACTGTATCCCATAGCTACAACCAGCCGATTGAACTCGATCTGGATGATGCCTTTCTGACTCAGGCACAGCTTTATTTTTATACGTCCGGTTCTACCGGTCAGCCTAAAAAAATCCCGCGCAGCTTGCGTCAGTTGCTGAATGAAGTACAGGGGCTGGATGCCAGTTTTCAGTTGCCTGGGCAGGCGATTGCGATTGCCACGGTCAGTCATCAGCATATTTATGGCCTGCTGTTTAAGTTGCTCTGGCCATTGGCCAGCGGTCGCTGCTTTTTTCAAGTACAGCTGGCTTTCCCCGAAGATGTCGCCGATATCCAGAAAAAATTAACTGTTTTCAAGATGGATAATTATGTGATTTCCAGTCCGGCACTGTTAAAACGCTGGACTCAGGATGTGCTGCTGCAAGACTGTTTAACGGTGTATTCCTCTGGTGGGAAACTGGAATCCGGTGTAAGACCCTATCTGAACCGTACCATTACCGAAGTGTTTGGCAGTTCCGAAACCGGCGGGATTGCCCATCGCCAGCAGGATGATGCCTTGTGGATACCCTTTGCCAATGTCGATATAAAGACCAATGCACAGCAGGAACTCCAGGTCAGAACCAATCATGCGTTTAGCGAAGACTGGATTTTTACCGGTGATAAAGTTGAACTGGTTGAAGCCGGCAATTTAAAAAGTCCATTCCGTTTGTTGGGGCGTTTGGACCGGATTGTCAAACTGGAAGAAAAACGTTTAAGTCTGGATGCCATCGAGCAAAAAATTGTCGAGCTGGATGACATCGTACAATGTCATGTGCTGATTCTGGAACGGGAACATCGCCAGATTTTAGCCTGTGTTGCAGTATTGTCAGAGCAGGCCAGACAGCAACTGCAAAATGGCAGCAAAGTACAGTATGTCGCGACCTTAAAAGCCCAGCTGAAAGCCAAACTGGAAAGCATTGCCATTCCAAGACAGTGGCGTTTTTTGACACAATTACCGCAAAACTCCCAATCCAAGCTGAATAAACAATACATGAAATCCTTATTTCAGCCTATGTTATTGCCTATTGTATTGGAACAACAGCATGTCGCGGATTCGGCATCCTACCGTTTGGAGTTTTCACCTGAACTGGAATGCTTTAAGGGGCATTTTCCAGATTATCCTATTTTTCCAGGGGTGGGGCAGATCGGGTTTATTCAGCATTTTGCCCGCCAGACCTGGGCCGATCTGGAATGGTGCAATGGTTTCGAGCAGTTGAAGTTTCAGGATCTGATCAAGCCTTTTATGGTGCTGCAATTGCAATTGACCAGAAAATTGCACAAAGTCAGTTTTGAACTCACCCATGCGGATCAGACCTTGGCCTCTGGACGATTGCTGTTTAAAACGCCGAGCGATCAGATTTAAAGGTAGATGTATATGCAGCAATGTTTTGTGATTCCGGTTTATAACCATCCTAATTATATCGAGGCTTTGGTCGCCCATCTGGAACAGTTTCAGAAACCGATCATTCTGGTCAATGATGGCAGTGATGCCGCATGTACTCAGCTTTTACATACTATTGCTGCAAAGAATTCATTGGTCGAATTGGTTGAGCATCATCATAATCAGGGCAAAGGCCAGGCCGTGATCACCGGGTTGCGTCATGCCCACAAGCTGGGTTTCAGTCATGCCTTGCAGCTCGATTCGGATGGTCAGCATGACTGGCAGGATGTGGCAAAATTCCTTGATATTTCTGCACAGCATCCAGATGCGATGGTCATCGGACAGCCGGTTTTTGATGAATCAGTGCCCAAAAAACGCCTGTATGGCCGTTATGCCACGCATATCTGGGTCTGGATTAACAGCCTGTCGTTTGACATTAAGGACAGCATGTGCGGTTTCCGGGTCTATCCCTTAGCCTCAACCATTAAAGTGCTGGATTCGGCAAAATTTCAGCCACGTATGGGCTTTGACAGTGAAATTCTGGTACGTCTTAAATGGGCCAATGTGCCTTTTATCAATGTGCCGACCAAAGTCATTTATCCAGAAGACGGTATTTCTCATTACCATGTCTGGCGAGACAATCTGGGCATGAGTAAGGCGCATGCCAAATTGCTGGGCGGGATGCTGATTCGTTTGCCAAAATTGCTGGCACAGAAAGTAAAAGGTTGATTCTGTGGCCGAGCTGAATTCAGGTAAATGGAGTGATATTCAGGAACGTGGCGGCATGACCTCACTGAGTCTTGTGCTGGCGTTCTACCGTCTGGGTGGCCGATGGCTGTGTCGGGTATTGATGTATTTTATTATCTTATGGTACTGGCTGTTTGCGGCTGCCGCACGTCAGGCTTCACTGCAATATCTGACTCGATTGCACCATTTTGCAGGTAGAAATTCTCCCTTCCCGCATCCACCAAGTCTGGCACAGAGCTATCGGCATTTCATGCAGTTTGGGGAAGGCATTCTGGACAAAATTGAGGGCTGGCTGGGTAAAATCCCGGAACAGCAACTGGTTTTACATGGACATGAATATTTTCGTGAGCATTACCAAAAAGGTGCGGTGATTGTGGTGTCGCACTTTGGCAATATTGAATTGCTGCGTGCCATTAAGTCGGAACATCCGCAAAAAATTAATGTTTTGGTCTATCAAAAGCATGCCACCAAATTTAACCAGTTCCTTAAAAAGCTCAATGACCATGCCGATGTCAATCTGGTTTCGGTGGATGAACTGGGGATTGAAACAGCCTTGGTGTTGCAAGAAAAACTGGATCGCGGAGAATGGGTGATTGTGGCGGCAGACCGTGTGCCGGTGCAGTCGGATCGGGTACAGCCGATTTCATTTTTAGGCGAAGACGCGAACTGGCCGCAAGGGGCGTGGATTCTTGCCAGTTTGCTGAAAGTTCCGGTGCTCGCCGTGTTCTGTTATCGCGTGGCCGACAACTTTGAAGTGCATATTCACGCGATTGCCGAACAGCTGAATTTTCCACGCAAAAACCGTCTGCAAGCCATGCAGACGACAACCCGTAAATATGTGGAATTACTGGAGCAGCACTGTATTCGTGCGCCCTATCAATGGTTTAATTTTTATAATTTCTGGAACAAAGATTAATGCAAGTTTTAGTTGTTGGGGAAAATCCGTTATCAATTGAAGATGTCGTCGCTGTAGCGCGTCAGGAAAAATCCGTCGCTTTACCGGCCAGGGCTGAATGGTGCGAATTGATTCAACGCGGTGCCGATTTCCTGGATCAGTTGCTGCAAGATGAAGGCGTGATTTATGGTGTGACCACCGGTTATGGCGATTCCTGTCTGGTGGAAATTCCAGCCCATCAGGTCAATGAACTGCCTTTGCATTTATCGCGTTTTCATGGCTGTGGTCTGGGTCAGAACCTGGACTTAATTAGCGCACGTGCAGTCGTGGTGACACGCCTGTGCTCGCTGGCACGTGGCTATTCAGGTGTTTCACATGCCTTGCTGCAACGTCTGGTGTGGATGCTGAATGAAAACGTGATTCCGGTGATTCCTTCCGAAGGCTCGGTTGGGGCCAGTGGAGATTTAACACCATTGTCTTATATTGCCGGTGCTTTGGTCGGTGAACGTGATGTTTACTATCAGGGGCAGATTGTTCCGATTGGCCAGGTCTATGCAGAAAAAGGCATGCAGTCTTTAGTTATGCGTCCTAAAGAAGGGTTGGCACTGATGAACGGTACGGCGGTGATGACCGCGATTGCCTGTCTGAACTATAAAAAAGCCGAACAGATCAGTTTGGCCAGCACCTGCATTACCGCACTGAATGTCTTGGCTTTAGAAGGTAATCCGAGCCATTTTGATGAAGTGCTGTTTGCGCAAAAACCGCATCCGGGCCAGCAGCATATTGCCGCACAGCTGCGTGACTGGCTGAACAGTGAAGTGCAAACCGAGCATCAGAGTTCACGCCTGCAGGACCGTTATTCACTACGCTGCGCACCGCATATTATTGGTGTGTTTGAAGATTCTAAACCTTGGCTACGCCAGTTTATTGAAAATGAACTGAATTCCAGCAATGACAATCCGCTGATTGATCCGGTGAATTTGCGTGTGTTGCATGGTGGGCATTTTTATGGCGGTCATATTGCGCAGGCCATGGACAGCCTGAAAATCATGATTGCCAATATTGCCGACCTCATGGACCGGCAATTGGCGCAACTGGTCGACTATAAAATGAACAATGGTTTGCCGCGTAATTTAACCGGGGCAACCGATGAGCGCTTGCCGCTGAATCATGGCTTTAAAGCGGTACAGATTGGCGTGTCGGCATGGACGGCAGAAGCCTTGAAACAGACCCTTTCAGCCTCCATTTTCTCGCGTTCGACCGAATGTCATAACCAGGACAAGGTCAGTATGGGCACTATTGCCGCGCGTGATGCCAGCCGCGTGATTGTGCTGACTGAACAGGTGATTGCAGCCTTGTGCTGTGCCAGCGTGCAAGCGGTGAACTTAAAAGGTTTAGATGGCAAGTTAGCTGAAGTCTTAACTGCTTTTAAAGTTTGGGTATTACAAACCTTTGACTACGTGGTAGAAGACCGTCCACTGCAACAGGAGTTGCAGCAACTAGTGGATCGCCTGGAAAATCTGGAATTGTTGAACAGTGAACTTGTTCGCTAAACGTGACGGGAAACAGACTATGCATGCCGATGTAATGATTGAAGTGCCATTTCATGATGTGGATACCATGGACGTGGTCTGGCATGGGCATTATTTGAAGTATTTTGAAATTGCGCGCTGCAAGTTGCTGGACCAGTTTCAGTATAACTATAAGCAGATGCGTGATTCCGGCTATGCCTGGCCGGTGATTGAAAGCCATGTACGTTATGCGCATGGCATCCTGTTTGAGCAGAAAATTCGGGTGCGTGCCATTTTAAAAGAATGGGAAAACCGCCTGAAAATTGAATACCAGATTTTTGATGTGGAAAGCGGCAAAAGGCTGACCAAAGGCTATACCACCCAAGTGGCGGTACATATTGAAAGCCGTGAAATGTGTTTCCAGTCACCGCAAATTTTATTGCAGCGTTTACACGCCTGGTCTGAGTTTAAAGCGGAGTAAAGCAGATGACCTTTCTCAATCTACCACGTGCAGCAGGATTATTCCTGGCAGGAGTGCTGTCTCTGACCATGTTGCTGTCGCAAGCAGTGCATGCGCAAAATCCGCAGCTCAGACAAATCTTTAGCCAGCTCTCTGAAACGCCAACCGTGCGGGCCAATTTTGAACAGCAAAAAAAACTGGCAAGCATGAACAAGACCTTTGTATCCAAAGGCACGGTGTTATTTTCCAAGTCACAGGGCGTAATCTGGAAAATCCAGACTCCGGTCAAAGCCGACCTGATTGTGACCCCTCGTAAACTGGTACAGAAAACCCAGCGCACGCATAGCCAGATTGAAATTGACAAATCTCCTTATGGTTCGGTCGCGACCATGTTCCTGCAGCTGATGTCGGGGAATGAAGCAGCTTTGGCCAAAAACTTCAATGTTGTTTCGGCCAGTTATAGCCCAGCACAGTGGAATGTGGCCTTAACTCCGAAAAGCAGTTTGTTTAAGAAATTATTTGTCCGGGTCGATGCACAAGGGCAGCGTTATGTGGACCGTATCGTGATTCGCGAGAAAGCCAATAACAGCACCAGCATTCGCTTTAGCCAGCAAACCACCCAACCCCAAACCTTAACGGCTGAGGAAAATGCACTTTTCCAACTGGCAAAATAAATTTACTGCGCTCTGGCTGATTGTACTGAGCGTGATTGCCATCGCGCTGGGTACGGCTTGGTTGAAAAAAGACATTCATATTCAAACCAATATCTTTGCCTTACTGCCGGAAGCCCATCATGATCCCCGCTTGGAACGGGCGCAGCAATATGTCAGTCAGCAGCTGAATGACAAGGTCTTTGTGGTGCTGAATGCCAAAGATGATGCTGCATTGGCCAAAGCCACAGCGACGTTTAAACAGAGCGTAGCGGCAACAGATTTATGGCAACCTCTACATGCACAGCTGGACAGTGACAGGTTTGCCCAGGTGTTATATCAGCATCGTGCCGGTCTGCTGTCATCCGCGGATCAAAAGCTGCTGGAGCAAAAAGATTATGCCGCGCTGAGCGAACAGGGCCTGTTGCAGATCATGAGCCCGGGCATGCCGGTGACTGCTGAGCTGTTACAGCAAGACCCGCTCTTATTATTTCCACGTTATGCCGTGGGCTTGTCCAGTTTACAGGACAATCAGGATATTGAGCTTGAAGATGGCTTTGCCACCATTCGCGATGAGCAGGGCATTTCCCGCCTTATCGTTCTGGAGCTCAAAAATAGCCCTTACAATATTGATTATCAGGAAAAAACTGCTGCATGGATTGAGCAGTTAAATTTAAAACTGAAACAGATGCAGGTACAGCCGCACTGGACCGGTACCTTGCTGTTTGCGCAGTTCGGCACCACCTCGGCGGAAAATGAAATTTCCACCATTGGGGTCGGTTCGACCATCGGGATTTTTCTGTTGGTGCTGTTCGGTTTCCGCTCGGTTCGTCCAATGCTGACTGAAATGATTGCCGTCGGTACCGGCTGTCTGGTGGCCTTTGCCATCACCCATTGGGTCTTTGGTGAAATTCACCTGATGACCCTGGTGTTTGGGGCCAGTCTGGTCGGGGTCTGTGTCGATTTTTCATTTTACTTTATGGCCATGCAGTCACAGCATCGGCAGATTGACGGTTTTGCCGTACTCAAACCGCTGTTGCCCAGCCTGTTTATGGGCCTGATGACCACTCTGGTCGCGTATATTTTCTTGAGTTTTACCCTATTTCCGGGCTTTAGGCAGATTGCCGTATTTTCCATGGTGGGACTAGCTGCGGCATGGATCACCAGCGTTTTATTGTTGCCAAGATTGCCGCCTTTAAATGCCGAACCGGCGATTCGCCGCTTGAGTTTTATTGGCAAGGCACGCTCCTGGGTACAGGCCAGAAAGGGTCTCCGTTATGGCATTATCTTGATCATTGCCGTGATTACAGGCAGCAGTCTGCTGTTGCTGCAAAGCAATGATGATATCCGTAACCTGCAAAGTATGGATAAGACGCTCCAGCAGGAAGATCAGTATGTGCGTGAACGCTTTATGCAGCAGCAAAGCAGCGAATACTTTGTGGTGCATGGCGATACGACGCAGCAGCTGGAACAGAATGAACAGCAACTGCTACAGAAATTGCAGGTTTTGCAGAACCAGAACAAGCTGGAGGGTGTTCAGGCCTTAGGCCAATGGCTACCCTCCAAAGCAGAGCAGCAACACAATATTGCATTGCTGCAAGCCATTCCAGCCAGTGCTTTACAGGACTACGCTACGGCATTGCAGCTGAATCCGGCCGAGGTGGTGGCCTGGCAAAAGCAGCTTTCTCAGCAGCCTTTACTCAGCCCAGCCGAAATGAGTCAGCATCCTTTGGCTTTTTTAAAAATGAGCCCAACCGAGCGTCTGGTGCTGCTGCAAAATGTGCATGATGTAGCTGCCTTGCAGCAGCTGAATAGTCCGCAGGCACAGCTATTGCGCCCGGTGAACCTGTTGTCCGAACTGTTCCAGCAGCACCGTATTCAGGCACAGTGGTTACTGGTTTCAGCCTTAATCTGCCTGATGATTGGCTTGGGCATCATTTATGGCATCAAGTCGATTTTGCCTTTGGTGCTCCCGGTCAGTCTGGCCTTAATGACCACCTTTGCGATTCAGGCCTGGCTGGGTGTAGAAATCAATCTGTTCAGCATCATGGGCACTTTCCTGATTATCGGGATTGGGGTGGACTATGCCATTTTCTACCGGCACGGACATGATCATCCGCAAGTGGTTGGCATGGCCTTATTCCTATGTATGATGTCGACCTTATTAGGTTTCGGGTTATTATCCTTTAGCCATACCTATGCCATTCACTGCTTTGGCTTGACGGTATTACTTGGGGTTATTTTTTCATTTATCTACGCAACATTGTTTACATCTTCCGATGCCGGACATGTTGTGCTTCAACAGTATCAGCCAAAAGAGCTGAAAGAATAAGGTACAGTGCAATGAGCACCACACAACACACAGATGTATTGATTATCGGCGCAGGGCCATCGGGGAGTTCGGCAGCAGCATTACTGCGCCAGAAAGGCTATCAGGTCACGATTATTGAAAAACAGCATTTTCCACGCTTTTCCATTGGCGAATCATTGCTGCCACAATCCATGGTTTTTTTAGAGGAAGCCGGCTTGCTGGATACCGTGCGTGAGCATGTCGAACAGTTTGCCTTCCAGTTTAAAAATGGCGCGGCTTTCTTAAAGGGCACGCAGCGCAGTTTTTATGATTTCCGCGAGAAATTTAGCGACGGTCCGGGCACCACCTGGCAGGTGCGCCGTGCCAATTTTGACCATTTGCTGGCACAGCAGGCAGAAAAATACGGTGCCGATATCCGTTTTGGTCATGAAGTGATTGATGTCAATGTTGAGCCGGAACATCCGGTACTCACGGTCAAAGATGAACAGCAGCAGGTCTATCAGATTCAGGGCAGGTTTTTACTGGATGCCAGCGGTTTTGGCCGCATCTTGCCAAAATTTCTGGATCTGGAAAGCCCGTCCGATTTTCCGGTACGCCGTGCCGTGTTTACCCATATTGAAGATGGTATTTTAAATGACCCGGAATTTGACCGGGAAAAAATCCTGATTACGGTACATGCCAAAGACCCACGCGCCTGGTACTGGCTGATTCCGTTTGCCGATGGCCGTAGCTCTTTCGGGGTGGTGGCCGAACAGGATTTCTTTGAGCGTTATGGCTTTAAGGGCAGTGCCGATGAAGATATGGAAGCCTTGCTGAAGCGTATTCTGGCAGATGAAGAAAGCCTGTCGCATGTGCTGCGCAAGGTCAAATTTGATACGCCGGTACGTACCCTGGTGGGTTACTCTGCCGATGTCAAACATCTGGCCCAGCGTAACTATGCCTTACTGGGCAATGCCGGTGAATTCCTCGATCCGGTGTTCTCTTCCGGTGTGACGATTGCCCTGAAGTCTTCCAGCCTGGCCATTCCCCTGGTCGATCAGCTGCTGCAAGGGCAACCGGTCAACTGGACGGAGCAATATGAAAAACCGCTACGTGCAGGCATTCAGGTATTCCGTGCCTATGTGGAGTCGTGGTATAGCGGTGAATTTCAGGATGTGGTGTTCTCGAAAAATCAGGAGGACAAAATCCGCCGTATGGTTTCTTCCTTACTGGCCGGTTATGCCTGGGACAGCAGCAATCCAATTCATAAAAATGCCAAAAAGCGTTTAAACACTTTGGCGGAATATTGCCGTGATCCGCAATTACAGCAAACAGAAATGAATGGTGCTTAAGATGAAACTGAAATGGACGGGGATGTTCATCGGCGCAGTCCTGCTGTGTGGCGGCTGTCAGTCCATGCTGCCTAAAGCACAAGGCTTGGCAACGACTACATGGGCTGCGCACAACTACCAGCGTCAGGATCAGTTAGAAATTCAGTGGAAAGCGCACAGTTTCAGCTTTTTGCTGTATCAGCAACAAAAAGGCCAAAAGCTGGAAATGCTGGCTTTGACCCTGACCGGGCAGCAATTGTTCAAGCTCAGTTTTGATGGACAGAAAGTGCATGTCGAACAGCGCATCGAGCAAATGAAGTTGTTGCCGTTTGAATTTGTGGTACGCGATATTCTGTATGCCACCTATCCGGATTTTGCCCGCTTACAGCCGCAGAATGTCCGCACTGAAACTTCGGCTCAGACCCGGAAAGTATGGATCAATCAGCAGCATGTGCTCAATATTCAGCAGCAGGATGATGTGGTTGAGCTGGATAATCTGCAGGTGCCGTACCAGATGGTCATCAGTCGCATCAACGATGGCTTAGCAAATACTGATGCGGACAGCACTGAATAAGAGGCATGATCATGGGTGATAAAATCACGACACAACATCCGGCAGTGGGTATTCAGTTGAGCGTCGGCTTATCCGCACTCGGAAATACCGCTGAACAGATCAGGCAGGCACTGACCACACAGCAGAATAGTTTGAGTTTAAGCAAAGAATTCATTCCAGAAAAGCCGGTCTGGGTAGGGGCTTATCAGCAGCCCTTAATCGAAACTGTTCCGGCCTTTTTACAGGATGTGGACTCGCGCAATCTTCGTTTTGCCTTAACGGCGTTGAGTTCGATTGAAAACGACATCCGTAACTATACCGCGCAGTTTGATTCCAAACGTCTGGCGATTATTCTGGGTACCTCGACTTCAGGTATTGCCGACAATGAAAAACTGCTGAAACAGTATTTCAACCATCACACCGAGATTGAAATCGATCACTATAAACAGGAAATGGGCAGCCTGGCCAAAAGCCTGCAAATGTATCTGGGCTGGGAAGGTCCGGCATACACCATTTCTACTGCCTGTTCTTCCAGTGCCAAAGCCATGGCGGCAGGACAGCGCCTGCTTAATGCCGGTCTGGCCGATGCGGTGCTGGTCGGCGGTGTTGATACTTTGTGCCGCTTGACCTTAAATGGTTTTCACAGTCTGGAAAGCCTGTCCAATGACCTATGTCAGCCCTGTGGCGCACAGCGTGACGGCATCAATATTGGTGAAGCGGCCGGGCTTTTTTTATTGTCCAAAGAAACGGCACCAGTCATGCTGATGTCAGCCGGTGAGTCGATGGATGCCTGGCATATTTCTGCACCGCATCCGGAAGGCAAAGGTGCAGTCGAAGCCATGCAAAAGGCGCTAGATATGGCGGGTGTTACAGCTCATGATATTGGCTACTTGAATATGCATGGTACGGCAACCCCGCAAAATGATGCCATGGAAATCAAAGCCGTACAGACGGTGTTCCAGCATTATGATGTGCCTATCAGCAGCAGCAAACATAAAACCGGGCACTGCCTGGGTGCGGCCGGTGCCATTGAAGCAGTGATTTGCCAGCAGGTTTTGGCTGATCAATCCTGGTTGCCGCTGCATCATCCAGAAAGCATTGACCCGGAACTGGATGAAGCCAACTATGTGCTGGATGCAGCATTACAACAACCGGTCCATTACGTAATGAGCAATTCATTCGCGTTTGGCGGCAGCAATATTAGTTTGATTTTTGGAACAAAACTGAAATGATGGATGCAGTACAGTTTATCCCGCATGAACAGCCGATGGTGTTTGTCGATCATCTGATTGAAGCCAATGATGTGTTTGCCATTGCCGAACTGGTCATTCGGCCTGAACTGATGTTTTTTGAGGCGGAAGGTTTACCGACCTGGACCAGTATTGAACTGATGGCACAGACCATTAGCTCTTATGCAGGACATAAAGGGCGAATGTCAGGCTTGCCGCCTAAAATCGGGTTTTTATTGGGCACGCGTAAAATGCAGTTGCCTGTGCCTTATTTTGCTTTGGGGGAAACCGTACGGATTAAAGCGGAACAAGGTTATTTACATGAGGGGCTGGGGCAGTTTCAATGTGAAATTGAATACCGGGAACATCGTTTTAGTGCCATGTTGAGTGTATTTGAGCCGCCAGAAATGAAAGAAGAGATCAGGAAGTCAGTGTGAATAGACGAATTTTAGTAACAGGTTCAAGCCGCGGAATTGGTAAAGCGATTGCCTTGCAACTGGCACAGGCAGGATTTGATGTCACTGTCCATGCACGCTCCAGACAACAGGAAGCCGAACAGGTGGTGCAGGAAATTCAGGCCTTGGGGCAAGCCAGCCATGCACTGTTATTTGATGTCAATGACCGTGAAAAAGTGCTGCAATTGCTGGAGCAGGATATTGCCGAACATGGTGCATTTTACGGTGTGGTATTGAATGCAGGCTTAACCCGGGATGCGGCATTTCCGGCCTTAACCGACAGCGACTGGGATGAAGTGGTCTCAACCTCATTGGACGGTTTTTACAATGTGCTCAAACCTTTGGTGATGCCGATGATTCGTCTGAAACATGGCGGCCGCATTGTGACTTTGTCTTCGGTTTCAGGTTTAATGGGCAACCGGGGACAGGTCAATTACAGTGCAGCAAAAGCAGGCCTGATTGGCGCGACCAAAGCCTTGGCACTGGAACTGGCGAAACGCAAGATTACCGTAAACTGTGTAGCACCGGGTCTGATTGAAACCGAAATGGTCACTGAAGAAGTCAAAGAACATGCCTTGAAGATGATTCCCTTACAACGTATGGGGCAGGTCGATGAAGTCGCCAAGGTCGTAAAATTTTTATGCAGTGATGATGCCAGCTATATCACCCGACAGGTGATTTCAGTGAATGGGGGCTTGATTTGATGAAACGTGTTGTGGTCACGGGCATGGCGGGAATCACTTCTTTAGGTGAAACCGCAGATCAAATTTTTGCGCAATTTGAGCAGGGCAAAAGCGGCATTCGCTATATGCCGGACTGGGAAGTGTACACGGACTTGCGCAGCAAACTGGGCGGCCCAGTCGAATCCTATACCATCCCAAAGCATTTTAACCGTAAGGTGACCCGCGGCATGGGCCGAGTCGCCTTAATGTCAACCGTATGTGCGGAAAAGGCTCTAGAAGATGCAGCCCTATTGCATGATCCGATCTTAAGCAGTGCTCAAGCCGGTGTGGCATTTGGTTCATCTGCGGGCAGCGTCGATGCGATTGGCGAGTTTGGCAGCATGTTGATTGACAACAACATGAACAAACTCAATGCCACCACGTATATCCGCATGATGTCGCATACCAGTGCCGTCAACATGACGGTCTATTTTGGCTTGAAAGGTTTAACATTACCGACATCCAGTGCCTGTACGTCAGGTTCCATGGCGATTGGCCAGGCCTATGAAGCGATTAAATATGGCAAGCAGACCGTGATGCTGGCCGGTGGGGCGGAGGAACTCAGCGCCGCAGGTTCTGCGGTGTTCGATGTACTGCTGGCCACCAGCAGCCAAAATGAGCATCCGGAAAAAACACCGCGTCCCTTCGATAGCAAGCGTGATGGCCTGGTGGTCGGTGAAGGTGCTGGCTGTCTGATTCTTGAAGAATATCAACATGCCAAAGCGCGCGGTGCCAAAATTTATGCAGAAATTATTGGTTATGGCAGCAATACCGACGGTCAACATGTGACACGTCCAGATTCGGAGATGATGGGGCGCTGTATGCAGCTGGCTCTGTCAGATGCGCAAATTCCGGCAGACCGGATTGACTACGTGAATGCGCATGGGACATCTACCGATCAGGGCGATATTGCAGAAACGCAAGCCACTGCTCGCGTAGTGGGTAAAAAACCGATCAGCTCTTTAAAAAGCTATTTCGGGCATACGCTGGGCGCATGCGGAGCAATTGAAGCATGGCTCAGTATTGAAATGATGCAGCGTAGCCAGTTTATCCCGACATTAAACCTGGATGAAATTGATGTGGCCTGCGGCGATCTGGATTACATCGTCAAACAGTCAAGAAATATGCATGCCGACATTATTATGAGTAATAACTTTGCTTTTGGAGGAATCAATACCTCCCTGATTTTTAAACGTGTCTAACAACAACTAGAGGGTACATCATGTTCATCAAAAAATTAGCACTGACAGCTGTATTGTGTTTGGGTGGGGTCGTTTCAGCTCAGGCTGCAGATCAAATGCATGACTTCAACTTTCAGGAAGCGGTCAGTCGTGCGGTTGCTGACGGTACACTGGACGGTTCGGTTAAATTTTATTTGGCGGGTACGCGCGCTGGTGGAAAAGTCATCCAAAAAGGTTTGGTGACCAATAAAAAAACCAATGGTTTTGCCAAATCTGCTGAAGGCTCATGTGACCATGTATTGCGTTCCGCTTTAATCCAGTTCCAGAACACGGCAAAGGCAAAGGGTGCTAATGCCGTGACCAATATCGTGAGCTACTATAAAGCGAATGAGACGAAGAGCAGCACCACGTATCAATGTGCCAAAGGCATGGCCGTTGCAGGCGTTGCCTTAAAAGGTGATCTTGCAAAACTATAAGCTTGTGCATTTACATTTATAAAATTTTAAATCTAGTACAGAATTTTATATTTTTGAACTGCATAAAAAAGCCCATCACATGATGGGCTTTTTTATCGAATTTAAAGAAAGCACAGAAATTACTTTGGAATTTCCTGTTCTTCATCAAATTCAGGTTTCACCTGTACAATAAAGTCCTGACGGTTCAGGCCACGCCATAATGCAAATGCAGTACCAATATAAATTGAAGAATAGGTACCGACAAATACACCAATAAACATCGCAATCGAGAACCAGTGCAGACCTTCACCGCCCAGGAACATCATCGCTACAACGACCAACAATAAAGTCATGGAGGTATGGATGGTACGACGTAAAGTTTCCGTTAAGGAAATATTGACAATTTCACGCGGGGTTGCACCACGGATCTTGCGGAAATTTTCACGGATACGGTCGGATACCACGATGTTATCGTTCAACGAGAAACCTAACAGTGCCAGAATTGCGGCCAAGACGGTTAAATCAAACGGCCATTGCATCATGGCAAAAATACCAATGGTGACAACGACGTCATGGAATAACGAAAGCACCGCACCGACTGCCAGCTTGAACTCAAAACGAATGGTCACGTAAACCAGCATGAGCAGTAAGGCCAGGGCTACGGCACCTGCCGAACGAACATAAAGCTCGTTACCGACCTGTCCACCGACAGAATCCACTTTATGCACGACTGCAGGGTTGTTCGGTAATTGCGTCGCTTTGGTGATGGCGTTATTCAGATCTTCTACTTCAATGTCCTGAACAGGCATACGAACCAGAAGGTCTTTGTTGCTGCCCAGGGTTTGCACCACGGCATCTTTAAAACCGGCCTGGTTCAACGCCTGAACAACTTCGACCTGATTGGCAGGCTGTTTATAGTTCAGCTCGGCAGAGACACCGCCAGTAAAGTCCAGACCGAGGTTTAGACCTTTGGTGGCAATAAAGAAAATACTGGCCAAGGTTAAAAGAATAGAGATGATTGCCGCCGGTTTGGCAATCTTCATAAAGTCAATGATGCGCTCATCATCCGGGCGACCGTATTTCTTTTTCGGTTGAGTCATATCAGTCATCTTCGATCTCCTAAATGCTCAACTTTTTCAAGTTACGTTTTTTGCCATAAATAAGCTGTACGATGGCACGTGTTACAGTAATGGCTGTAAACATCGAGCAGACAATACCGATCATTAATGTCACCGCGAAGCCCTTGATCGGACCAGTACCGATGGCAAACAGAATGAATGCCACCAGGAAGGTGGTGAGGTTCGAGTCAAAAATGGTGTTATAGGCCCGATCATAACCGGCGACAATCGCCTGTTTGGGCGAGGCACCCCATTTCATTTCTTCCCGTATTCGTTCACAGATCAGTACGTTGGCATCGACCGCCATACCAATGGTAATCACGATACCGGCAATACCCGGAAGGGTGAGGGAAGCGCCAATCCATGACATGACTGTCAGGATCATCGCCAGGTTAAAGACCAGTGCAAAGTTGGCAATCAGACCAAACAGGCGGAAGAACACCACCATCCAGATTGCAACCAGAAGGAAACCGATTTGAGTAGATAACACACCTTTGTCAATATTTTCCTGACCCAGGCTCGGACCAACCACACGCTCTTCAACGAAGTACATTGGCGCAGCCAAAGCACCGGCACGAAGCATCAAGGCAAGTTCAGCCGCTTCCTGCGGTGAATCCAGACCGGTAATACGGAACTGTGAACCTAGTACTGCCTGAATGGTCGCAGCATTAATGATCACCGATTCAGCATAAGGCGTACGAACTTCCGTTTGCGCACCCGTCACAGGATCTGGAACATAGCTGATCTTCTGCTTGTTCTCGATGAACAATACCGCCATGCGTTTACCTACCGCATTACGGGTGGCATCTGCCATCAACTTGCCGCCAGCGCTGTCCAGGGTAATGTTTACTTCAGCACCGCCAGTATCCTGGCTAAAGCCGCTAGAGGCATTCTGAACACGCTCACCGGTCAGAATACGGTTACGGTTGAGCAGTAATTCACGACCGCTATCCAGCGATTCATAAGCAAAAGCTTCAGTGCCAGGAGGCAAAGCCTGACCGGTTGATTTGCCGGTATACGGGTCGATGTACTGGTCATTCAAATCGGAAACCAGACGGAATTCCAGGTTGGCTGTACGGCCTAAGACACGTTTCGCTTCAGCAGTGTCCTGAACACCCGGAAGTTCAACCACAATGCGGTTGCTGCCTTGGGTTTGCACCAGTGCTTCCGCCACACCTAACTCGTTAATACGGTTACGTAAGGTGGTTAAGTTCTGGTTCACGGCATAGGATTGAATTTCCTGCTTGCGTACGTCGGTATAGTTCAGACGTAAAGTTGAACCGGACTCAGAGGCAATCGCTTGCTGGTTGAATTCATTGCCGTTACGACGCAAGAAATCCATCACTGCTTCACGGTCGCCGTTATTGGCGAACTGAACGGTAATGGTATTGTTGTTCAACGACAGGCTGTTGAATTTCAGCTTGTTGTCGCGCAATTGACGGCGCAAATCAGTCGCCGATGTTTCCATACGCTGACTGATGGCCTTGTCCATATCTACTTCAAGCAGGAAGTGAACACCACCACGTAAATCCAGACCCAGTTTCATGGGTTTGGCACCAATTTTTTGTAGCCATTCAGGTGTGGTTGGCGCAAGGTTCAATGCAACAACGTAATCATCACCCAATCCGCGACGCAATACTTCTTTGGCTTTTAACTGTGCTTCAGAGGAGTCGAGACGTAAAAGGGCAGCATTATTGCTAAAGCTGTTGTCATGGCTTGAAATTTTTTCACTTTGTAATAATTGCTCTGCTTTTTGCACGATGCTCTGGTCAATTTGGGTACCAGCTTTGGCACCGGAAATTTGAACAGCAGGTTCATCGGGGTACAAACTAGGCAGGGCGTATAATGTGCTGACCACCAAAACCACGAGGATCAGCAGATATTTCCATGCTGGGTAACGCATCTGTTTTCTTCTTAAAATGAAAAAGTCGTGCAAGGGCACGACTAATTTTGATTAGAGGTTATTTAATGTACCTTCAGGCAGAACTGAAATTACACTTGCGCGCTGAATTTTTACTTCTACGCCACGGCTGAGTTCAACCACTGCAAAATCGCCTTCAATTTTAGTGATTTTGCCCATCAGGCCACCTGCAAATACTACTTCGCTGCCTACACCCAGGCTTTCAACCAAAGTGCGGTGTTCTTTGGCGCGTTTTGCTTGAGGGCGCCAGATCAGGAAATAGAAAATTGCGACAAATACCGCAATCATCAAAAGGTTGGTTACCAAACTTGGTTGTTGTGCAGCTTCGCCTGCTGCGTGAGCAGTAGAAATAAAAAGGCTCATTTCAATTTCCTAAACTAAAAAATGTATATCAACAATATGATGATAAATAAGATAACTTGTTCAGCAATTTACCTTGTCTTTTTCCTCAGCGCAAATGCTGATGGATTAATCTTCAGGACAAGGGGGTACTTCCAGGCCACGACGCGCATAAAAATCCTGTACATATTCATCAAAAGTACCATTATCTAACGCATCACGGATGTCTTGTGTAAACCTTTGGTAATAACGCAGGTTATGAATGGTACCCAACATGGAACCTAGCATTTCACCACATTTTTCCAGATGGAACAGGTAAGCGCGGGTGAAATTTTGACAGGTATAGCAGTCGCAGTCTGGATCGAGCGGACGCTGGTCATGGCGATATTTGGCATTGCGGATGCGGACCAGACCGTCTGTCACAAAATAATGACCGTTACGTGCATTACGGGTTGGCATGACGCAGTCGAACATATCCACGCCACGGCGGATGCCTTCCACGATGTCTTCCGGCTTGCCGACACCCATCAGGTAACGTGGCTTGTTTTCCGGCATTTTCGGTGGAAGATGATCCAGAATCTTGATCATTTCTTCTTTCGGTTCACCGACAGAAAGACCGCCAATGGCAAAGCCATCAAAGTCGATTTCTTTTAAGCCTGCCAGCGATTCATCACGCAGGTCTTCATACATGCCGCCCTGAATAATACCGAACAGGGCATTTTTATTTTTTAATACATCATGGTGGTGGGTTTTACAGCGTTTTGCCCAGCGCAGTGACAGCTGCAAAGATTTCTGTGCTTCTTCACGCGTAGCCGGATAAGGCGTGCATTCGTCAAAAATCATCACGATGTCTGAATTCAAGGTATGTTGAATATCCATTGAAATTTCAGGAGATAAAAAGACTTTTGAACCATCAATAGGGGAGCGGAAGGTGACACCTTCTTCTTTGATTTTACGCATGGCACCGAGGCTGAATACCTGGAAACCGCCTGAATCGGTTAAAATCGGTTTATTCCACTTCATGAACTCGTGCAAGCCGCCATGTTCACGAATCACGTCCAGACCTGGGCGTAAATAAAGATGGAAAGTATTGCCCAAAATAATTTGAGCCTTGATGTCTTCAACATCACGTGGGAGCATGCCTTTGACTGTACCGTAGGTACCGACCGGCATGAATACAGGGGTTTCCACAACACCGTGTTCAAGCGTTAAACGACCACGACGGGCACGACCCGACTGACCTAACTTTTCAAACTTCATAAAATATCCTGAACGAGAGCAAAGCACTGCGTGCAGTGCAAGAGCGAAAAAACAGTTCGCCGCTAAAAGTTCGCTATTTTCCTTGATTACGAAGATAAACGCCAGTGTTGTCGAATTTTAACTCGCTACTTTCCTTTTCACGGTAGAGGGGAAAAGTGATCCTGGTTGAGTAAAGTTAGGCTGTGGTTGCTATGATAGAACTGTTCTAGGTTATCGGACTTCTTGCAATGAGAGATGGATAACGAGTACAAAAAGTCCTAAATGTTAAAAATTCGGTCGATAGTCAAAACTCTGTGTAGCTGCCAGATCGCGGAAGGGGCGAATGGCCTTTTTACTCAGCGTCATGGTGTTCACAATATTATTCGGAAAGATCTGAATATGGTTGTTAAACAGTTCGACATTACGGTTAAAAATACTGATGGCTGCACCGACATTTTCATTCTGTTCTTCAATTTCATTCATCATTTTCAGATAAATTTCATTGGCTTTCAGTTCAGGATAGTTTTCTACCACGACATTGAGGCTATGCATCAACTCTTTGTTGAGGCTTTCAATACGTTGTAACTGGGCAACATCGGCATTGTTCACATTGAGGTTAAGAATATTCTGGCGCAGTTCGGTCACTTTTTCCAACGTGCCTTGTTCAAAATTGGAATATTGTTCAACCAAAGGTTGCAGACCATCCAGAATCTTAAGTTTCTGACGTTCATAGGTGGCGACATCTGACCAGGCACGAATAGAAGCATTGTGATGACGCACAATATTATTGCGAATCATGATACAGGCTACAATCACGGCAATAATCAACAATAAAAAAATCAACAGCCCCATTTATTTGTCCCCCAAACATTTACAAGATTGTTATTTTAAAAACTGCGTTAAATCACGCTGCAAGCTTTCCAGATACGGTAGTTTAAAAGTACGCAAGTGTCCACGTAATGTGGAAATATCGTGAATATTTTTTGCCCGGCTTGAAATATGAAATAAATCCGCAGGTCCTAAAAAACATAAGATATGGCTGTCGGGATGAAAGACCAAATCGCCCTGACGCTGGGCAAAAAATTCATCCAGCCTCAACACAAATGCAGGTGTGAGCAGTTTTGCCATCTGCATTTCATCGCTGCCAAAAATATTCAGTTTCTGGTTGACCTGAATATCGCTGGTATGCCACGGAAAACTGTAAGGATAATAAAACTCCTTGTTGGCCGTGGTGACAGCCAGTCCCTGTGTCTCGACATCAAAAACAAAAACGCCCCATAAATCTTTGTGGACTTCTTTGACTTGAACTTCATTGCCGTCTTTATTTCGAATCCGGATTTCATTGATATAGTGATATTGAAAGACCATCACCTGATGCTGTTTGCCTTCATCATCGGTCCATTGAGTGCTGGCATAATAAGGAAAGTCATTGGCAATGCTGCCCTGGTTAAAAACCGGAAACAGGCGCTTTAAATGCGCAATAAACAGAACCGGTTGCAGGGGAACGGAAATATGCTGCGGCTGTTGCTGAAAGGCAAGATGGTATTTTTTGGCAATGCTTTGCTGTTCCAGATATTCAATGACTTCATCAACGGGCTTGCTTTCTTCATAGCTAATGTAGGCCCAGAAAATCATAAAAAAACCGCTAATCAGGCTGATCTGAACCCAGATATTGCCGGGATGGATAAAAATCAGCAGGATAAAAAAAAGTCCTGCTGCTGCCAGAAGCAGCGGGAGGACATTTTCAAATTTGAGCACGATCGGGGCATTCCAGGGATGCAGGGCATCTAAAATATCCTGATGCGTTTGTGCCTTGCGGGCAATGTCCCAAAGCCGCGCAACATTGTTAAAGACCCGTTCATTTTTTTTACGTCGAATATGAATCGAATGTTTAACAGTATCGAGCGGCATGGCGTACTTCTTATTATTGACAATGATTAAGGTGTGATTTTATCAACCAGCATGGCATCGCCATAACTAAAGAAACGGTATTTGGCTTCTACAGCATGATGATAGGCATTTAAAATATTATCACGATTCGACAAGGCCGAAACCAGCATCAATAAAGTAGATTCGGGAAGATGGAAGTTGGTAATCAGGCGGTCGACAACCTTAAATTCATAACCCGGGTAAATGAAGATTTGCGTATCCCCAGTCCAGCCTTTCAATTCACCGCCATTGGCCTGTGCAGCACTTTCGGTGGCACGTGTTGCTGTGGTGCCGACCGCAATGACTTTATTGCCACGCGCTTTGGTTTCACGGATCAGTGCCATAGACTCATCAGACACATCACACCATTCACTGTGCATGATATGGTTTTCAATATCGTTGGTACGAACCGGCAGGAAGGTACCCGCACCGACATGCAGGGTCACAAAGGTTTTCTGGATGCCTTTTTCTTCAAGTTTTTTCAACAAAGCTTCGTCAAAATGCAGGCTGGCAGTCGGGGCCGCGACACTGGCCAGTTTAGTCGGGTCATTAAAGACAGTCTGATAGCGCTCGGTATCAATCGATTCTGCTTCACGGTTGAAATAAGGCGGAATCGGCAAAGCACCATATAAATCCAGAACATTTAAAATTGGCTGAGAAAACTCGACAATGAATAGGTTTTCATGACGACCTTTTACCGTCACTTTAACTTCATCTGGACCAATGAACAGTTCTGCACCTTCTTTTGGCGAATTGCTGGCTTTAATGTGGCAATGCGCAATGAACTTGTCCAGCATGCGTTCCACCAAAACTTCAACTGCACCGCCAGTGGCACGTTTACCTTTCAGGCGCGCTTTCATGACCTTGGTGTCATTTAAAACCAGCAAATCACCTTCATTCAATAAATTTAGAATATCTGTAAATTGATGGTCATGATATTGGCCTTGAGCGTCTAAGTGTAAAAGACGGGAAGCACTACGGGTTTCCAGCGGGTAACGGGCAATCAGCTCGTCAGGGAGATCAAAGTTAAAGTCGGAAAGTTGCATCTTCAATGTATTGAAATAAGAAAAACATCCGCATTATAGGCTGGAAAAGGGTAAAACAGATGATATCTGATGTTTTTTAAAACAAAGTTTTTGATTTTGATTTAAAATTGAGCGATCGGCTAAATTAGATAATTGACAATTCCAAGTTTGATAGTAATATAGCCACCACAAGCTGATTAGCTTGCAACACCTTTCCCGAGGTGGTGAAATTGGTAGACGCGGCGGACTCAAAATCCGCTGTCAGAGATGACGTGTCGGTTCGAGTCCGACCCTCGGGACCAAGATTTTGAAGAACCCCAAGCATATTAAGTCTTGGGGTTTTTTATTGCCTGAGGGAAAGTCTGACAGTCGCATTTAAAGTATTGATAGAGTTTATGTTATTATTAAAAATATTCTTTATTTTTATGAAAATGATAACGATTGATTTATTAATTAAAATTTTGCCTATATTTCTAGCTATTGTTCCTTTTTTAGTCTGGCTTGATAAAGCTAAGCGTTTTACGCATCGGCGGAAATTTTATTTGAATCGCTTGGAAGCGGTTAAAGAATACTTGGATAATTATTATAATTCGGACAAAAATAAATTGGAGAAGGATTGCGCTGCACAAGCATTGGTATGTTCTGAAAAAACCAGTCATTTGGAAGTTGATTATATAATTAAAGTATTTCCGCAACGTTTTTTCATTATGATAAGAAAATTAATCACGGCGCGTCATTTTATAACGGCATTGATTGCAGATAATAAAATTATTCTTACGGCACAATCCTCTAAAGAAAGGTACAAAAAGAAAAGAATGATTTTGGTTGGGATCTATTTTTCTTTGGTGGTGTTTCAAAAAGTATGCTAGCGTTAAACAAATCCGTTATTAAGGTAAAAGAAAGTCAAATCAAAGGCTTTAAAATGATTTTCGAGCTTTTTAGAAAAGTTGCA